>NZ_JBIAQM010000006.1:10694-248407 GCF_042888945.1 Streptomyces sp. NPDC002698 | reverse complement strand
AACCCCCCCCCCCCCCCCCCCCCCCCCCCCGCCCCACCCCCCCCCCCCCGCCGCCCCCCCCCCCCCCCCCCCCCCCCCCCCCCCCCCCCCCCCCCCCCCCCCCCCCCCCCCCCCCCGCTGCAGTTTCCGGGGAAATCTCCGGGTTTCGGCCCGTCCTCGCCGGGGCCGGCAGCGACCGCGGGATGCCCGCCGGTGGTCTCATCCGCGGCCCATCGCCGCCGTGAGTTCGATCTCGATCGCCACCCGGGACGGGTTGGGCGACGGCACGCGCTCGTAGCGCTCCGCGTAGCGCCGCACCGCCTCCGCGACGCGCTCCGGGTCCGTGGAGACCCGTGCCCGTCCCTCCAGCGTCGCCCAGCGCGCGCCGTCCACCTGGCAGACCGCCACCCGCGCCCCGTCCGGCCCGGCCGCCAGGACGTGGGCCACCTTCCTGCTCGACTTGTTCGTGATGACCCGAGCGAGACCGGCCTCGGGGTCGTATGTAACGCCGACGGGCACCACGTGCGGGCTGCCGTCGGGCCGGAGGGTGGTGAGCGTGCACAGATGGCGCTCGCGCCAGAAGCTCAGGTAGGCGGCGTCGGGCTGCCGCGGGTCCACCGGATAGGAAGCCATGAGGCCTGAATCTACGCCTGGTGGGCGTCTCTTTTCCCGTGCTTGCAGCCTTGAGTGGAATGGACTCAACTTTGTGTACGCTGGATGAGTCAGGGAACCGTCAGGACGCCAGGAGGAGGAGAACGCGAACGTGGACGCCGAGCTGACCAACAGGAGCCGGGACGCGATCAACGCGGCCAGTAACCGGGCCGTGCGGGAGGGGCACCCGGACCTCACCCCCGCCCACCTGCTGCTCGCTCTGCTCGAGGGGCAGGACAACGAGAACATCATCGATCTGCTGGCGGCCGTGGACGCCGATCAGGCCGCGGTCCGCTCCGGCGCCGAGCGCGTGCTCACCGGTCTGCCCAGCGTGACCGGCTCCACCGTCGCGCCCCCGCAGCCGAACCGTGAGGCGCTCGCGGTCATCGCGGACGCCGCCGAGCGCGCCAAGGAGCTGGGCGACGAGTTCATCTCCACCGAGCACCTGCTCATCGGCATCGCCGCCAAGGGCGGGACGGTCGGCGACGTACTCTCCCAGCAGGGCGCCGGTGCGAAGAAGCTGCTGGACGCGTTCCAGAGGACACGGGGAGGGCGCCGGGTGACGACCGCGGATCCCGAGGGCCAGTACAAGGCGCTCGAAAAGTTCGGCACGGACTTCACCGCCGCGGCGCGTGAGGGCAGGCTCGACCCCGTCATCGGCCGGGACCACGAGATCCGCCGGGTGGTGCAGGTCCTGTCCCGCCGCACGAAGAACAACCCCGTCCTCATCGGCGAGCCCGGCGTCGGCAAGACCGCCGTCGTCGAGGGGCTCGCCCAGCGGATCGTGAAGGGCGACGTCCCCGAGTCCCTGAAGAACAAGCGGCTCGTCTCGCTCGACCTGGGCGCGATGGTGGCCGGCGCGAAGTACCGGGGCGAGTTCGAGGAGCGCCTGAAGACCGTGCTCGCGGAGATCAAGGACTCCGACGGGCAGGTCATCACCTTCATCGACGAGCTGCACACCGTCGTGGGCGCCGGCGCGGGCGGCGACTCCGCGATGGACGCCGGCAACATGCTCAAGCCCATGCTCGCCCGCGGTGAGCTGCGCATGGTCGGCGCGACCACCCTCGACGAGTACCGCGAGCGGATCGAGAAGGACCCGGCGCTGGAGCGGCGCTTCCAGCAGGTGCTGGTCGCCGAGCCGACGGTCGAGGACACCATCGCCATCCTGCGCGGACTCAAGGGACGCTACGAGGCCCACCACAAGGTCCAGATCGCCGACAGCGCGCTGGTCGCCGCGGCCACCCTGTCCGACCGCTACATCACCTCCCGCTTCCTTCCCGACAAGGCCATCGACCTCGTCGACGAGGCGGCCTCACGGCTGCGCATGGAGATCGACTCCTCCCCGGTCGAGATCGACGAGCTCCAGCGGGTCGTCGACCGGCTGAAGATGGAGGAGCTCGCGATCGGCAAGGAGACGGACGCCGCCAGCAGGGAGCGCCTGGACCGGCTGCGCCGCGACCTCGCCGACAAGGAGGAGGAGCTGCGCGGTCTCAACGCCCGCTGGGAGAAGGAGAAGCAGTCCCTCAACCGTGTCGGTGAGCTGAAGGAGAAGCTCGACGAGCTGCGCGGCCAGGCCGAACGCGCGCAGCGGGACGGCGACTTCGACACCGCCTCCAAGCTGCTCTACGGGGAGATCCCCACCCTGGAGAGGGACTTGGAGGAAGCCTCGCAGGCCGAGGAGGAGGTCGCCAAGGACACCATGGTGAAGGACGAGGTCGGACCGGACGACATCGCCGACGTCGTCGGCTCCTGGACCGGTATCCCCGCCGGCCGCCTCCTGGAGGGCGAGACGCAGAAGCTGCTGCGCATGGAGGAGGAGCTGGGCCGCCGGCTGATCGGCCAGACCGAGGCGGTGGGGGCGGTGTCCGACGCCGTGCGCCGCACCCGCGCCGGGATCGCCGACCCGGACCGGCCCACCGGCTCCTTCCTCTTCCTCGGCCCGACCGGCGTCGGCAAGACCGAGCTCGCCAAGGCCCTCGCCGACTTCCTCTTCGACGACGAGCGGGCGATGATCCGCATCGACATGTCGGAGTACGGCGAGAAGCACAGCGTGGCCCGGCTGGTCGGCGCGCCGCCCGGGTACATCGGCTACGAGGAGGGCGGCCAGCTCACCGAGGCCGTGCGCCGCCGCCCGTACAGCGTGATCCTGCTCGACGAGGTGGAGAAGGCGCACCCCGAGGTCTTCGACATCCTGCTCCAGGTGCTGGACGACGGCCGGCTGACGGACGGTCAGGGGCGGACGGTCGACTTCCGCAACACCATCCTGATCCTCACCTCGAACCTGGGCAGCCAGTTCCTGGGCGGGCAGAGCCTCGCCGATCCGCTGTCCTCCGAGGAGGACAGGAAGGGGCAGGTCCTGGACGTCGTCCGCGCCTCCTTCAAGCCGGAGTTCCTGAACCGGCTGGACGACCTCGTCGTCTTCTCCGCGCTCGACCAGCGGGAGCTGGAGCGCATCGCCCGGCTCCAGATCGACCGCCTGGCCAAGCGGCTCGCCGAGCGCCGGCTCACCCTGGAGGTCACCGACGCGGCGCTGGCCTGGCTCGCCGAGGAGGGCAACGACCCGGCGTACGGAGCGCGCCCGCTGCGGCGCCTCGTCCAGACCGCCATCGGCGACCGGCTGGCCAAGGAGATCCTGGCGGGCGAGGTCACGGACGGCGACACGGTCCGCGTGGACGCCTTCGGCGACGGCCTGATCGTGGGACCGGCCACGGGCAAGACGCCGTAGCCGGCTCCGGAACCCGGCAGGGGGGCCTGCGGCACACGTGCCGTGGGCCCTCTTCCTTCGCCGGTTCCTTTGCCGGTCCGAGGCCCGTACATGACCGGATCTTGTCAGCCCCCGGCGGACAGGGCCCGTCAGAGGTTGCCACTCCCCGCCCCGCATGAGAGAGGATGGCAGCATCCGTACGAAGGGAAATACACGGTGAGCATCGACCCGTCCTCGATTCCGAATTTCGGGGGCCAGCCCGAGCCGCAGCCCGGCGGCCCCGCCGGCCCCGTGGTCCCGGATCAGGACCTCGTGAAGCAGCTCCTGGAGCAGATGGAGCTGAAGTACGTCGTCGACGACGAGGGTGACCTCGCGGCGCCGTGGGAGGAGTTCCGTACGTACTTCATGTTCCGCGGCGAGGGTGACCAGCAGGTCTTCTCGGTGCGGACGTTCTACGACCGGCCGCACCAGCTCGAGGAGAAGCCCACGCTCCTCGAGTCGATCGACGACTGGAACCGCCGCACGCTGTGGCCCAAGGTCTACAGCCACACCCACGACGACGGCACCGTCCGCCTGATCGGCGAGGCGCAGATGCTGATCGGCACCGGCGTCAGCCTGGAGCACTTCGTGTCCTCCACGGTCAGCTGGGTGCGCGCCGCCATCGAGTTCGACAAGTGGCTCGTCGAGCAGCTCGGCCTGGAGCAGGAGATCAACGAGGCGGAGAAGCCCGAGGACGACGGCGAAGCCGAAGACGAGTAGGCCCGTCCTCGCCGCGGCGCTCCTCCCGCGCGTACCGGCCCCTGGGACAGGTCCCCTCCGGGACAGGTCCTAGGGCCTGTCTGACAATTCCCGTCTGCCCGGCGACGCCATGCACGCCCTCTCGCCGCACCGGCCCCAGACCCGAGTACGTCCAGTACGCAGGTCCGGGGCCGGCACGCCGAGAGCACGTACCTGACGCCGCCGGGCCGCCCTTCGGGCGACGACGCGAATTGTCAGACAGGCCCTAGAGCGGGGTGTGCGCGATGACGACCAGATACGCGCCGTAGGCGAACGAGAGCCCGGCCAGGGCGCCGACCACCAGGGTCGCGTGCCAGGGCCGGGCTCTCGCCGTTCGCACCAGGGCGCGGGCCAGCGGCAGCAGCAGCGGGAACGCCGGGAGCAGGAAGCGCGGCTTCGACTCGAAGAAGCCCGAGCCGCCCACCGCGATGAGCAGCAGGACGCCGCTGTGGACGAGCAGGGGCAGCGGCGCCCGGTCCGCGATCAGCAGTGTGTACAGGAGCACGGCCGCGGCGACGATCACCATCGTCATGGGGAACACGAACCGGTCCCCGTGCAGCAGCAGGTGCTTGACGAACCGCAGCGACCCCTCGCCGAGGTCGAAGCGCGAGCCCCACAGCCGCTGCACCCGGAAGTAGCCGCCGAGCCGGTCGCCCTCGCGGTGTCCCACCCACAGCACGTAGCCGGTCCAGCCGGCCGGCGCGAGCGCGGCGCCCGTCCACACCCTGTGGGAAACCCTTCCGCGGCTCCGCCAGATCTCCTGCGCCGCCGCCACGAGGACCGCCGCGGCCACCGCGAAGCCGTTCGGCCTGGCCAGCCCCGCGAGCGCGGCCAGCGAGCCGGCCCACAGCCAGCGCCCGTCGAGCACCGCGTACAGCGACCAGGCGGCGAACGCGGTCAGTACGGGTTCGGTGTACGCCATCGACAGCACCACCGAGTGCGGCAGCAGACCCCACAGCACCACGAGCGCCGTACCGACCGCCCGGCCGTGCAGCCGGGCTCCGATCGCGTACACCCCGCACGCGGCGGCGGCCGCCGCGGCCCAGGAGACCAGCAGCCCCGCCGAGCCCCCGGTCAGCGGTGTCAGCGCGGTGACGGCCCGTACGAGGGCGGGGTAGAGCGGGAAGAACGCGAGGTCGCTGTGGACGACCGTGGGACGGAAGTGGAGCTCCCTGCCGTAGCCGTGCGCGGCGATCCCCAGATACCAGGCCGAGTCCCAGGACCGCGCGAGCAGGGCGACCGGGTGCCTGCCGGTGGCCCAGGCCGTCCCGGCGAGCACGAGCAGGCCGGCCAGGCGCGCGGCGGCGAACAGCCCGAGCGCCGTGATCGCGGCGGACGGCAGGCTGCGTGCGGCGCGGGACGGGCGGACGGCACGGCCGCCGGGCTCCGGGAGAGCGGGGCGAGCGAGGGTACTCGGGTGGGTCACACCCCGAACTGTGCGTTCCCCACGGGGCATTCGCGAGCGTTGCTCGTCCGTGCGGGTTCCGTTGCGAGGCCTCCGGCGCGCCGCTCGCGCGCGGGGTGCGCGCGATGCTAGATGCCCCCCGGCCGGCCGGGGGACATCTGCCGTGGGGCCGTTCCGGGACCTTCGCCGGGTTGGTCGGTCGGGGGTCGGCCGGCGGGCGGGGATTCCCGTTCGGCCCCGTCCCGCTCGTCGTCACCGTCACCGTCACCGTCGTCGTGGCCTTGGCCTGGGCCCTTCACCGAAGCCTGGGGCGCCCCTCCGTCAGGACGAGAGGCGGCGCAGCCGCCCCGCGGCCTCGTGGAGTACCTCGTCCCGCTTGCAGAACGCGAACCGTACGAAGGGCGCGCCCGCCTCGCGGTGGTCGTAGAAGACGGCGTTCGGGATGGCCACGACGCCGGCTCGCTCGGGCAGGGCACGGCAGAACGCGAAACCGTCGCTCTCGCCGAGCGGCCGGATGTCGGTGGTGATGAAGTACGTCCCCCGCGGCCGGTAGACGGCGAAGCCCGCGTCGGCGAGGCCCGCCGCCAGCACGTCGCGCTTGCGCAGCATGTCCGCGCGGAAGTCCTCGAAGTACGCGTCCGGCAGCGCGAGCGCCTCGGCGACGGCGTACTGGAACGGCCCCGACGCCACGTACGTCAGGAACTGCTTCGCCGACCGTACGGCGCCGACCAGGGCCGGCGGCGCGGTCACCCAGCCCACCTTCCAGCCGGTGAACGAGAAGGTCTTGCCCGCGCTGCCGATGGTGACCGTCCGCTCGCGCATGCCCGGCAGGGTCGCCAGGGGTACGTGCTCGGCGTCGTCGAAGACGAGGTGTTCGTAGACCTCGTCCGTCACCACGAGCAGATCCCGCTCGACGGCGATCCGCGCGATCTCCGTCAGCTCGGCGCGCGTGAGGACGGTGCCGGTCGGGTTGTGCGGGGTGTTGACCAGCAGCAGCCGGGTCCGCTCGGTGACCGCGTCGCGCAGCTCGTCGAGGTCGAGCCGGAAACGCCGGTGGGCGCCCTCGCCGTCACCGTCATCGGCTTTGTCGGGCCGCAGCGTCACGGGCACGCGCGTCCCGCCCGCCATGGCGATCGAGGCCGCGTACGAGTCGTAGTACGGCTCCAGGGCGATCACCTCGTCGCCGGGCTCCAGGAGCGCGAGCAGCGCGGCGGCGATGGCCTCGGTCGCGCCCGCCGTCACCAGGACCTCGGTGTCGGGGTCGTACGACAGGCCGTAGAGGCGCTTCTGGTGCGAGGCGATCGCGGTGCGCAGCTCGGGGACGCCCGGACCCGGCGGGTACTGGTTGCCGCGTCCGTCCCGCAGCGCGCGGACGGCCGCCTCCCGGATCTCCTCGGGACCGTCCGTGTCCGGGAAGCCCTGTCCGAGGTTGATCGAGCCGGTGCTCATCGCCAGGGCGGACATCTCGGCGAAGATCGTCGTCCCGAACTCGGCGAGCCGGCGGTTCAGAAAGGGGCGCGCGCTGGAGGTCATGCCGGCCATCCTGCGCCCAAGCTCCGGAGTTCCTCAACTCACCCGCGCCGAGGGGAGCCCGCGCAAGCGCGGTGCCGACTTCCCACTCCTGCGTGATGGGCGCTTGCGCGGGTCCGTCCGGCCGGTCGTGCGGGGCTCCGGCCGTCCGTCGCCGGTGGACACCGGGGTGCCTCCTGCCATGCCGTGACCGTCTGCCATGCTGCGCGGGCAATCATGCGCAGACCGGCCGCGTACGGCCGGGGGAGGCGGGACGGACATGACGGAATCCCAGGTGAGCGGGGCCCCGGCCCCGGAGGAGATCCGTTTCCGGCTCGGCGTCCGGCAGTGTGTGCCGACCCTGCTCCTCATGACCGTGTGCGTGTGGTCCGGCACCGTCCTGCGGGCGGTCACCGGTGTCGGCAGGCCGGTGTTCGATGTATGGACCCTTGTCCTGTGGATCATGTTGGTGGTGTCAGTGGTGTCACCCTTCGGGATCACGCTGACCCCCTCGGCCGCCCGGGTGCGCGATCTCCGCCGCCGCACCATCCCGTGGGCGTCCGTGCAGAGTGTCCGCGTCGAGCAGGTCATGGGCGGCCGGGTCGTCGCGCTGTACGAGGCCGGCGGCCGCCGCACCCGGCTCCGGGCACCGGTCACCGGATTCCTCCAGCGGGACCGCGGCTTCGAGGAGAAGTTCCACGTCATCGGCCAGTGGTGGCTGGCGCACCGCGGCACCGACTGGGTTCCCGTTCCACCACCTCCCGGAGGCGGCACGACGGCCTGGCGTCGACGCTGAGGGTCCCCGTCCGTCCGACGCCCGACGGCCGGGAGCGCTCCCGACGCGCAGGTCGGTCGTCATCCCCGCATTTGCATGCTCAGGAGTTCCTCAACTCTGCTTTACGCCGCGCGGCGTGGGGGCATCCCCCTGTCACGCAAGACCGGAACCGAGAAGCACGGCCCACGGGGGGCTGTTTCGGGGGAACGAAAGGAGGGTGACGCCATGTTCATCGGCATCATCCTGGCGGTCGTCCTGCTCGTTGTGATCGTGGGGGTCGTCGGCGGGAGCAGGAGGCGAGGGCGCCCTTCCAGGGGTGCGGCCGGGGTCAGGAGGGGACGGCGCTCGCGTGGCAGCGGCAGCGACGGCAGCTGGTGGGCCGGCGGCGCGGGCGGTGCCGTGTCCTCCTGTTCGTCCGGCGGTTCCTCGGGTGGCCACGGGGGTCACTCCTGCGGGGGCAACTCGTCGTGCGGAGGCTCGTCCTGCGGAGGCGGGTCCTCGTGCGGCGGCGGAGGCGGATGCGGCGGAGGCGGCTGACACGGGGCGGCCGAGTTCCCCACGGGAACCGCGACCGAGTACGGAGGCGCCCGTCGGCCGGTGACTGCCGACGGGCGCGTTCGTGCGCCGGGCGCACGTCGCGGTTGAACAGTTGAGCTGTGGAGCCCTCGAGGGGATGGAAACCCCACGAAGTTGGGTAAAAACGCTGTGGCGGCACCACAGTTCATGATTCCCTCTAAACCACCAAAGCGGCCCTGGTGCATCACCAAGCAGCCCTGGGCCGACAGGCCTCGGAAGTCCATCGGATGGTCGTATCGGACGCGTCCGCCGGATGTCCTTCCGACCGGGCCGGCCGGGCCGTTCCCCCCGGTGCTGACCGGGTGCGCAGGAATCCCACCTCACCTTTGCGTGCTAGCGGAGCCGACCCATGCTCACGACCCTGAAAACCTCGTACACCGACACGCGCGCGGCCGATCTCGCCTGGGCTCTGGGCCGCGAACCGCTGCCGGCCCTCGCCACCCTCGATCTCGAACTCGCCGGGGCGAAACTCCAGTTGAGACTTCTCGGCGCGTCCCACCAGGTCCTTCTGGAGGAGAAGCGGGGCAGTTGTTCGGAGACCGTCGCCTGTATCGCGGGCAGCAGCACGCCCCTGCCGCTCGGCGTCGCGAAGAGGTTCGGCGACTGGGAGTACGAGTTCGCGGCCCGTGTCGAGATCATGTCGCCCGGCTCCTTCGCGGGCCGCGCCCAGGAGTTGCTGGCCCTCGTCTCCGACCACCCCCAGGGTCTGGCCGGCGTCTTTCCCGGCAGCCCGCACGCGTTCACGGCGATGCTCGCCCAGCGTCATGAGGGCCAGGTCCACTGGCGTACGTGGCACGCGTACCCGCAGGACGGCCAGTTGGTGGCGACGCGTACGCGAGTCGGCGTACGGACGGGAGCCCTCAGCGCGTCCGGCGTCTGACGGCGCGGAGCGCGAACGGACACGTGGAGGTGTCCGGCACGGGGGCGGGCTCCGCGGCGGTCCGCGGTCAGGGGGCGGTGTGCCGGGAAGATACCCAGGTCAACTCGGTACACCAGGAAGAGCAAGGGTTTCCACACGTGTGGGTGACGTGACGTAGTGGCGGCGTGACGTAGCGTTCACGGCGTGATCGAACCGCACGCGCCAGCCCCACCCGGCGCGCCGCCGCCCTGGGGCGTCCAGGGCCAGGCGCGGCTGCCCGTCCGGCCGGGCATCGGCAGGTTCCTCGTCCTGGCGGGAGTGTTCGTCTGCGCGGCCTGCGGACTCGTGTACGAGCTCGAACTGGTCGCCCTCGCCTCGTACTTGATCGGTGACTCGGTCACCCAGACATCCGTCGTCCTGTCCGTCATGGTGTTCGCCATGGGTGTCGGCTCCCTCGCGGCGAAGCGGCTGTGCCCGTGCGCCGCGGCCGGGTTCGGCGCCATCGAGGCCGCGCTCGCCCTCGTCGGCGGATGCAGTGCGATGGCGTTGTACGCGGTGTTCGCCTGGACGGGCGGATGGGGCGGCCTGTGGGCGGACGGGCCCCGCTGTCTGCTGGTGGTCTTCTCGCTCACCATCGGCCTGCTCATCGGCGCCGAGGTCCCGCTGCTCATGGAGCTGATACAACGCATCCGCCGCCAGGACCCCGGCGGCGCGGTCGCGGACCTGTTCGCGGCGGACTACGTGGGCGCCCTCTTCGGCGGCCTCGCCTTCCCGTTCCTGCTGCTGCCCCAGCTCGGCCAGCTGACGGGCGCGCTGCTGACCGGAGCGGTGAACGTGATCGCCGGCGGTGCCCTCGTCCTCGGGCTGTTCCGGAACGACCTGACCCGCCGGGCGCGCTGGACCCTGATCGTCGCCAACGTCGTCGTGCTCGGCCTCCTCGCCTCCGCCGCGATGCTGGTCGGCGACTTCGAACGGGCCGCGCGGCACGCCCTGTACAGGGCGGACGCCCGCGTCGCGCTCCGCACCGGCGTCCAGGAGGCCGTCCTCACCGGAGGCACCCACGGCCGTCCGCTCCGCTTCTTCCTCGACGGCCGGCTGCGCTTCAGCGGCCGCGACGAACGCCGCTACCACGAGGCGCTCGTCCACCCCGCGATGAACGGACCCCACGCGCGCGTGCTCATCCTCGGCGGCGGTGACGGCCTCGCCGCCCGCGAGGTGCTGCGCCACCCCGGCGTGCGCCGCGTCGACATCGTCGAACCCGACGCGAACGTGGTCCGGCTCGCACGCCACGACACCGCGCTGTCCGCCCTCAACCACCACGCGTACGACGACCCCCGGGTCCACGAGGTGGCGGCGGACGTCTTCAGCCGGCTGCGCCACGCCCGGTCGACGTACGACGTCGTCATCTCGGACCTGCCCGACCCGTGCGTCACCGCCGCCACCAAGCTGTACTCGCAGGAGTTCTACGGCCTCGCGCGCCGCGTGCTGGCCCCCGGCGGACGTCTCGTGGTCCACGCGGGGCCGCTGTCCGGCCGGCACCGGGCCTTCTGGACGGTCGACGCGACGATCCGCGCGGCGGGCCTGTTCACCAGGCCCTACCGCGTCGGCGGCCGTGACTCCGGCTACGCGGCCCGGCCCGGCCGCCACGCCGACCGGGTCACGGGGCCGGGAGGAGCGGCGGGATCCGTGGGCGACTGGGGTTTCCTCCTGGCCTCCCGCGCGCCCGTGCCCCTGCGGCTGGACTCCTCCTGTCCACGGCTGAGCACCCTCACCCAGGCGGCCCTGACGGCGGACGCGCGCGCCGCCTCCCGCAGCCGCCTCCCCCCTCCGCTCCCGCCCTCCACGCTGGTACATCCGCGGTACACCGACTGAGGGGAGGGCCGGGAATCCCGTGATACGCGGGTGCGGTCCGGTTCGTGCTGGGTAGGCTCGGCTGACATGGAGCATGAGGTGTTCGTTCCGTTTCCGGCCGGGCGGCTGAGAGAGGCGCTGGCCGATCCCGTCCGGGTCGCCCGCGTGGTCCCCGGTCTCCAGCAGGACGCGTCGGCCGTCGCCGACGGCGCGGCGGAGACGGACGGGGGCTCGCCGCCCGTCTCCGGGGCCGGGCAGGACGCCGCCGCCGGGTCCGCGGCTGCCGGGCGCGGGCGGGACGCGGGGGGCGCGCGGGTCGCCGGGCGGCTGAAGGTCCGCGTCGCTGGCCACACGATCACCTATCGCGGCGGCTTCCGCGTCACCGCCCAGGCCGACGGCTCGTACGCCGTCGAGGGCGACGCCACGGAGGTGCGCGGCGCCGGTGCCGTGAAACTGGCGCTGACGCTGCGGCTTCTCCCCGCCGAGGGCGGGACCGTCCTCGCGTTCGGCGGCACGGCCTCCGGCGACGGCCGCCTGGCGGAACTCCCGCACGACGCGGTGGCGTCGACGGGCGCGCGCCTGCTGACCCGCTTCGGCGAGGCCCTGACCGCGGACCTCGCGTCACGGCCCGGCTCCGAGCCGGGGACCGGAGCCGAGCCCGCACACGGAGCCGCCGAGCCCGGCCACCGAGCCGAATCCGAAACCGGTCCGTCAGCCGGAAACGTGCCCGCGGCCGGATCGGAACGCGAACCTGCGCCCGAGGCCGAAGCCGAGCCGGAAGCCGAAGCCGAGCCGGAAGCCGGCCTCGGTCCCGAAACCGAGACCGGTCCCGACGCCGACGCCGACGCCGACGCCGACGCCGACGCCGACGCCGACGCCGACGCCGACGCCGAGGGTGAGGGTGAGGGCGAGGCAGTTCCCGGGTTCGAGGCGGACGTGACGTCCTCCTCGTTCGATTCGTCGGGCGAGGACGGCGAGTTCGGCGGGGAGGACTTCGTGGCGGAGGCGGAGGCCAGGGAACCGGGGCGTGCGGACGCCATGGCCGAAGCGGCGCACGCGCGGCGGACGATGATCGGGCGGAGCGCGGAGGAGGTCGACCACGCCCCTCCGCGCGGCCGCTACGCCCCCGTCCCGCCCCCGGAGGCCACCGCCGCACGCGCCACCCTGCGCTGGGCGGCTCCCGCGGCGGCCCTGGCGCTGGCCTCGGCGATCGCCCTGACCCGGGTGCTGCGCAAGCGTCGTTGAGCCGTTCCGAGGCCGGAAAAGCGCACAGCGCTCCCGCCCCAGTAGGGTCGGCTCCGTGAGTAACGAAGACATCACGCTGACCGCGGGTGACGCGGAGGTGACCGTGTCGCCGGGCAACGGCGGCCGGATCGGCAGTCTGCGGGTCGGTGGCGTCGAACTGCTGCGGCAGGGCGCGAAGTTCGGGTGCTTCCCGATGGTCCCGTGGTGCGGACGGATCCGCGACGGCAGGTTCCTGGACGGTGCCGCCGTCCGGCAGATGCCGCTCAACTCCCCGCCGCACGCCATCCACGGCACCGCCCGCGACGGTGCCTGGAGGACGGCCCGCGTCACCGCGGACGACGCCGTGATCACGTACGACCTGGTCGAGCCCTGGCCGCACCCCGCCCGTGTCACCCAGGCGTTCACCCTCACCGAGGACACCCTGGCGATCACCATGGCGGTGGAGACGTACGGGGAGTCGTTTCCGGCCCAGATCGGCTGGCACCCCTGGTTCAACAGGAACCTGGGAGACGGCGGCGAGGACGTCCGCGTCGATTTCCGGCCCGCCTGGCAGGAGGAGCGGGGCGACGACCACCTGCCCACCGGCCGCCGCGTCGACCCGGAGCCCGGCCCCTGGGACGACTGCTTCGGCATGCCGGAGGGCGTCGACGTCACGCTCACCTGGCCGGGGCGGCTGGAGCTGAAGGTCGCGAGCCGTGAGCAGTGGGCCGTCGTCTACGACGAGCAGGAGGCGGCCGTGTGCGTGGAGCCGCAGACGGGTCCGCCGAACGGGCTCAACACCCACCCCCGGCTGGTCACACCCATCGAACCCCTCGAAGCCACCACGACCTGGAGCTGGCGGCGGCTCTAAGCTGGCGTCATGAGTGACGTCAACGCAGTAATGCCGCCAGGCACACGCGGCGCGCTGCTGCAGCAGATCAAGGACAAGGCCGTGGTGCACGGCAAGGTGACCCTCTCCTCGGGTCTTGAAGCCGACTACTACGTGGACCTGCGCCGGATCACGCTGGACGGCGAGGCCGCCCCGCTCGTCGGGCAGGTTCTCCTCGACCTCACCGCCGGCCTGGACTTCGACGCGGTCGGCGGGCTGACCATGGGCGCCGACCCGGTCGCCGGGGCGATGCTGCACGCCGCCGCCGCGAACGGGCGCAGGCTCGACGCCTTCGTCGTCCGCAAGGCGGCCAAGGCGCACGGCCTGCAGCGCCGTGTCGAGGGCCCCGAGATCAAGGGCCGGCGTGTCCTCGTGGTCGAGGACACCTCGACCACGGGCGGCTCCCCGCTGGAGGCCGTCCAGGCCGTCCGGGAGGCCGGGGCCGAGGTCGTCGGCGTCGCCACGATCGTCGACCGCGCGACCGGTGCCGCCGAGAAGATCGAGGCCGGCGCCGGTGTCCCGTACCTCTTCGCCTTCTCCAAGGGCGAGTTGGGGCTCGACTGACGAAGCTCCCGCGGGGCCCCGCCGACGGCAGGGTCCCGCATGTCGGATGGGGGTCTGGAGCATCCGGCGATGTCTGGAAAGATGGGGCCGACGATGACGTCGCCCCCCTAGGTCAGGGCCATAAGCACCAGTCCCGTCGTACCGCAGCAGCAGTACGCAGACCCGCACATACAAGGAGCGGACAGATGCCCATCGCAACCCCCGAGGTCTACAACGAGATGCTCGACCGGGCGAAGGCAGGCAAGTTCGCCTACCCGGCCATCAACGTGACCTCGTCCCAGACCCTGCACGCTGCGCTGCGCGGCTTCGCGGAGGCGGAGAGCGACGGCATCATCCAGATCTCCACCGGTGGTGCGGAGTTCCTGGGCGGTCAGCACAAGAAGGACATGGTGACGGGCGCCGTCGCGCTCGCCGAGTTCGCGCACATCGTCGCCGCGAAGTACGACATCACGGTCGCGCTGCACACGGACCACTGCCCCAAGGACAAGCTGGACGGCTACGTACGTCCGCTGCTCGACATCTCCGCCGAGCGCGTCGCCCGCGGTGAGAACCCGCTGTTCCAGTCCCACATGTGGGACGGCTCCGCCGAGACCCTCGCCGACAACCTGGCCATCGGCCAGGAGCTGCTCGCCAAGGCCGTCGCCGCGAAGATCATCCTCGAGGTCGAGATCACCCCGACCGGTGGCGAGGAGGACGGCGTCAGCCACGAGATCAACGACGAGCTGTACACGACCGTCGACGACGCGCTGCGCACCGCCGAGGCCCTCGGCCTGGGCGACAAGGGCCGCTACCTGCTCGCCGCCTCGTTCGGCAACGTGCACGGTGTGTACAAGCCGGGCAACGTCGTCCTGCGCCCCGAGCTCCTCAAGGACCTCCAGGAGGGTGTCTCCGCCAAGTACGGCAAGGCGAGCCCGTTCGACTTCGTCTTCCACGGCGGCTCCGGCTCCACCGCCGAGGAGATCGCCACCGCGCTGGAGAACGGCGTCGTGAAGATGAACCTCGACACCGACACGCAGTACGCCTTCACCCGTCCGGTCGTGGACCACATGTTCCGCAACTACGACGGCGTCCTGAAGGTCGACGGCGAGGTCGGCACCAAGTCGAAGTACGACCCGCGCACCTGGGGCAAGCTCGCCGAGGCCGGCATGGCCCAGCGCGTGACCGAGGCCTGCGCCGCCCTGCGCTCCACGGGCACCCGGCTCAAGTAGGCGTCCGGTGGTCCTCCGGTAGGCCTCCGGCGCTCCTTCGCCGGTCCTCCGGAGTCATCCCCGCGCAAGGGCCCGGCACCTCCCACGGTGCCGGGCCCTTCCGTATGCTCCGAGGTATGGCTGTGCCGGCGCGGGACGCATCGGATCTGTCGGACGGCAGGCCCGCGGTACGGATCGCCTCCCCCAAGGGGAAGTGGATCCTGCTGACCACCGTCCTCGGATCCAGCATGGCCCTGCTGGACTCGACCGTCGTCAATGTCGCTCTGCCGACCATCGGCCGTGACCTGGACGCGAGCCTCGCCGCCCTCCAGTGGACCGTGAACGGCTACATGCTGTCGCTGGCCGGGCTGATCCTGCTGGGCGGCTCGCTCGGGGACCGTTTCGGGCGCCGGAAGATCTTCGTCATCGGCGTGGTGTGGTTCGCCGCCGCCTCGCTGCTGTGCGGGCTCGCGCCGAACGTGGGGGTGCTCATCGCGGCCCGCGTGCTCCAGGGCGTCGGCGGGGCGCTGCTCACCCCCGGCTCGCTGGCGATCATCCAGGCCTCCTTCCACCCGGACGACCGGGCCCGTGCCATCGGCCTGTGGTCGGGCTTCGGGGGTGTCGGGGCCGCGGTCGGGCCGTTCCTCGGCGGCTGGCTGGTGGACGGGCCCGGCTGGCGCTGGGTCTTCCTGCTGAACATCCCCGTCGCGCTGGTCTGCGTCCCGATCGCCCTGCTGCACGTTCCGGAGTCGGCCGGCGGAACCTCCCGCCCGGCGGGGGCCGAGGGCGGGGGAGGCGGCTCGCACCGCGGCTTCGACGTCCTCGGCGCCGTCCTCGGCGCGCTCTCGCTCGCCCTGGTCACCTACGCCCTGATCGAGGCCAGGAGCGGTTCTCCGCTCGTGTGGGCGGCCGCGGTCACGGGCGTGGCGGCGGGGGTGGCCTTCGTGTACGTCGAGCGGCGGCGGCCCGATCCGATGATGCCGCCGGACATCTTCGCCTCGCGTCAGTTCACGGCCGTCAACCTGGTGACCCTGTGCGTGTACGCGGCTTTCGGCGGCTTCTTCTTCCTGACCGCGCTCCAGCTCCAGGTCGTGGCGGGCTACTCGGCGCTCCAGGCCGGCACGGCACTCCTGCCGACCACCGCCTTGATGCTGCTCTTCTCCGCCCGCTCCGGCGAACTCTCCCAGCGCATCGGCCCGCGCATTCCGCTGACGGTCGGGCCGCTGCTGTGCGCGGCGGGCATGCTGCTGATGCTGCGGGTGGGCGAGGACGCGTCGTACGTGACCGACGTGCTGCCCGCGCTGCTGGTGATGGGGCTCGGCATGGTCACCCTGGTCGCGCCGCTGACCGCGACCGTCCTGGCCTCCGTGGACACCGGGCGGGCGGGTCTGGCCAGCGGGATCAACAACGCGGCGGCCCGCGTGGCCGGGCTCCTCGCGGTGGCCGCGCTGCCGCTGCTCACCGGGATGGGAGAGGAGGCGTACCGCTCGGCGACGGCCTTCGACGCCGCCTTCCGCCGGGCGATGCCGCTGTGCGCGGGTGTGCTGGTGGTCGGCGCGGTGCTGGCCTTCACGACCGTGCGCCGCCCGCCGCCCGGCTGCCTGCGCCCCGAGTGCCGCAGGCACGGTTCCCTGACGACGCCCCCGCTGGAGCCGGAGCGCTCCCGGGGCGTCCTCGGCGCCCAGGAGTCCCCGGGCTCGCCGGGGCGTTAGGGCCTGCCGTTCGGATCAGGTGGCGCAGACGTGCGTGCCCTGCCCCGCGTCCCGCCGCATGATCCGAACGACAGGCCTCAGGCCTTCCGGCGCCGGTCCGGCTTCGTGATCGCGGCGGTGCCGGCGCACCTGACGATCACCCCGTTCGGCGCGGACGCGATCGGCGGACACCGGTCGCGGTCCGGCCACGGAACGGATCCTTCCCGGGCGCCATGGGCCACCGTCACCGATCACGGAGAATGCAGCAGACTGGAACCCATGACGATTCACGAGAACCTTCTCGGGGGACCGCCCCCGACCCGTCTCCCCGACGACCCGGAGCCGCGCGAGCTCCTCGCCAACGGCACGGCCCCCGCCGATGTCGCCGCGAAGTACCCCACCTCCTCGCTCGCCTGGGCGCAGCTCGCCGACGACGCGTTCGAGCGGGGCGGCGTCGTCGAGTCGTACGCCTACGCCCGTACCGGCTACCACCGCGGCCTGGACGCGCTGCGCCGCAACGGCTGGAAGGGCCACGGTCCGGTGCCCTGGGAGCACGAGCCGAACCGCGGCTTCCTGCGTGCCCTGCACGCCCTCGCCCGCGCCGCGCAGACGATCGGCGAGCAGGAGGAGTACGAGCGCTGCAGCCAGTTCCTGAAGGACTCCTCGCCGACGGCGGCCCAGACCCTGGGCTAGGGCGGACGGCGGGCCAGGACCGGCCCCGGTTCGCCCCGGCCCCGGCCCCGGGCCGGGACAGAGCCTTCACACGAGGCCCCGTCGGGGTGCTTCGACGCGGGTCCGCCTGGTGTGACCAGGCGGACCTTGCGGTTTCGGGGGACGATTGTGGAGGATGCCCGGTGGGGACCGGGGCCCCCGTGTCGGTAACGGCAGGGGCGGACCGCTACCCGGAGCACAATCAGGAGACAGCGATGTCCCACCAGGCTCGGCCCACGCAGGCTCAGGAGCCCGAGACCCCGCATCTCGACTTCCAGGGCACGACCCCGTACGAGGACTACGTACAGGCGGACGTGCTCACCCACCTCCAGCACACCCTCTCCGACGACCCCGGAGAGATGGTCTTCCTGGTGACGACCCAGGTCATGGAGCTGTGGTTCACGGTCATCGTCCACGAGTGGGAGACCGCGGCCAAGGCACTGCGCGCCGACGACATCCCCGTCGCGGTGGCCGCGCTGAAGCGGTCCGTACGGGAGCTGGAGGCGCTGAACGCGTCCTGGCGGCCCCTCGGACAGCTCACGCCCGCGCAGTTCAACTCCTACCGGTCGGCCCTCGGCGAGGGCTCCGGCTTCCAGTCGGCGATGTACCGGCGCATGGAGTTCCTGCTCGGCGAGAAGTCCGCGTCGATGCTCGTCCCGCACCGGGGCGCGCCGCGGGTGTACGCCGAGCTGGAGAAGGCACTGCACGAGCCGAGCCTGTACGACGAGGTGCTGCGGCTGCTCGCCCGGCGCGGGCACGCGATCCCGGCCGCCGTGCTGGAGCGTGACGTGTCGCTGCGCTACGAGCCCGTGCCCGAGGTGCAGGCCGTGTGGACGGCCCTGTACTCCGGTGACGACAGCGACGAACTCGCGCGTCTGGGCGAGGCTCTGACCGATGTCGCCGAGCTGGTGTGGCGCTGGCGCAACGACCACCTCGTCGCCACCCGGCGGGCGATGGGCTCGAAGACCGGCACCGGCGGCTCCGCCGGGGTGGCCTGGCTGGAGAAGCGCGCGCAGAAGAACGTGTTCCCCGAGCTGTGGACGGCGAGGTCCTATGTCTGAGCGAGCCTCTGTGTCCGCGCTGGGCGCGCGGGCGGCGGAACTGGACGCGGCCGACGAACTCGCCGGGCTGCGCAAGCGGTTCGTGCTCGACGACGTCGTGTACCTGGACGGGAACTCGCTCGGCGCGCTGCCGGTCGAGGTCCCCGGCCGGGTCGAGGACGTCGTCCGCAGGCAGTGGGGCGAGATGCGCATCCGCTCCTGGGAGGAGAGCGGCTGGTGGACCGCGCCCGAGCGGATCGGCGACCGCATCGCCCCGCTGGTCGGCGCCGCGCCCGGACAGATCGTGGTCGGCGACTCGACGAGCGTGAACGTCTTCAAGGCCCTGGTGGGTGCCGTACGGCTGGCGGGCGAGGGGCGCGACGAGATCCTCGTCGACGCGACGACGTTCCCGACGGACGGGTACATCGCCGCGTCGGCGGCCCGGATGACGGGCTGTGAGCTGCGTCCGGTCGACCCGGACGAGGTGCCCTCGGCGCTCGGCCCCCGCACGGCGGCCGTGCTGCTCAACCACGTCGACTACCGCACCGGCCGGTGCTACGACCTCCCGTCCCTCACCGCCGCGATCCACGCGGCGGGCGCGATCTCCGTCTGGGACCTGTGCCACACCGCGGGCGCCCTGCCGGTCGGTCTCGACGAGCACGGGGTGGACCTGGCGGTCGGCTGCACCTACAAGTACCTGAACGGCGGACCGGGTTCGCCCGCGTACCTCTACGTCCGCGCGGACCTCCAGGACCGTTTCGACTCCCCGCTGCCCGGCTGGAACTCGCACGCCGAGCCCTTCGCCATGAGCTCGTCCTACGAGCCGGCGCCGGGCGCGCTGCGTGGCCGGGTCGGTACGCCGGACATCCTCTCGATGCTGGCCCTGGAAGCGGCGCTGGAGGTGTGGGACGGAGTCTCCATCGACAGCGTCCGCGCCAAGTCGCTCGCCCTGACGGACTTCTTCCTGGAGTGCGTCGCGGCGTACGTCCCCGAGGGCCGGGTCGAGTCCGTGACCCCCTCCGCGCACGCGGAACGGGGCAGCCAGGTGGCCCTGCGCTGCGCGGACGCGGGCGCGGTGATGAAGCGCCTGATCGACAACGGAGTCGTCGGCGACTTCCGCCACCCGGACATCCTCCGCTTCGGCTTCACCCCCCTGTACGTCGGCTTCGCGGACGCGGAACGAGCGGCGAGGGTGCTGGCGGAGACGCTGGGCTGAACCGGCCGTAAGTTTCAGCCCCTCCGGCGTTTGAGGAGCGGGGTCCGGGGCGGAGCCCCGTGTACGGGACGGGTAGGGGCGGAGGGGGCGGGATTCCCTCCGCCCCTACCCGTACGCCGGGTACCTGGCCCGCCCGGGGATCACGGAAGGGAGAACTGTCACCCCTTGACCGAGAGTGACAGCCCGCTGCCGACCCATGTCACCGGCCTGATACCGTCCCCGCAAACGGCCGAATTGTTCCCTCGCCCGCCAAATCCGTTTCACCGCTGAGAGGTTGGAGCATGCAGGACGACGCCGTATCCCGGGACGGCGACGACGACGCCGCCGTCGCGCGCGACGCAGCCGAAGAGGCGTCCGCCTTCTCGCACCCGGAGGTGGCCCCGGACGTCACGACGGCGTACGGCGACCACCCCGACCAGGTGATCGACTTCTACGCCCCGCGCGATCCCGACCCGGCGGTCCCCGCCCCGGTCGTGGTCGTCCTGCACGGCGGCGCCTGGCGCGCTCCGTACGACCGCCGCCACATCACGCCGTTCGCCGACTTCCTGACCCGCCGCGGATTCGCCGTGGCGAACGTCGAGTACCGCCGGGGAGAGGCGGCGTCACCCGCTCCGAGCGGACCCGTGATCCCCGCGCAGGGCGGCCCCACGGATCCCGGGCGGGACGACGCGGCCGCTTCCGCGGCCGGCGGCACCGCCACCGGAGGTCCGGTCGCCGGCCGCTGGCCCGACACCTTCGACGACGTGGCGGCCGCCCTCGACGCGCTGCCCGCACTCGTACGCCGGGCACTTCCGCAGGCCGACCCCCAGCGCATGGTGATCACCGGCCACTCCGCGGGCGGTCACCTGGCGCTGTGGGCCGCGGCGCGCCACCTCCTGCCCGCCGACGCGCCCTGGCGCACCGACCACCCCGCACCGCTGCGCGGCGTCGTCGCCCTCGCTCCGATCGCCGACTTCGAGGTCGCGGAGAAACTCGATGTGTGCGGCGGAGCCTCCCGCCAACTCCTCGGCGGGGAAGCCACGTTCGCGGAGCGTCTGCCCTACGCCGACCCGGTGCGACTGCTCCCCACCGGCATCGCCACCACGCTGGTCCAGGGCCGTACCGACATCGTCGTCCCGCAGGCGGTCGCCGAGTCCTACGCGGACGCGGCGGCCAAGGCCGGTGAGGTGGTGGGTCTCACCCTGCTGGAGGACGTCGGCCACTTCCCCCTGATCGACCCGGCCGCCGACGCCTGTGCCGTGGTGGCGGAGGAGATCGCCCAACTGGCCTGGTAGCCGGGGTCCGGACCCCGGTGCCGACGGCCGAACGATCCTCCCCAAGGGCGCCGTGGTTCAGGGGAGTTGACCCGTTCTCCCCGAACCCCGGTCATACCCGTAGTACCTGAGAGCTACCTCGCGGATGGGGCCCGCAGCGGGACGCGGGTGACGGGTGGCGATCCGTAATTTCCCTTCCAGTGACGCCCGACGAACGGGCGCACGGGGAGGGACGGACACCATGGATTTCCGGGCGAAGCCGATCGCGAGGGGGAACGCGGACACCTCACGACAACGGCCGCGGCGACCGCACCGGCGGCTGGGCCGGGCGCTGCTCGCCGCGCTCGTCACGGCCGCGGTCGTCGTCCCCTTGTCCGGCGCCGCCCGCCCGGAGATCCCCGCGCCGCCACCCGCGGTCCTCGCACCGCTGACGGCGTCGACCCTGGACGCGGCGTACGCGGCGAACCGGGCCGACGCCGCGGAGGCCGCCCGGATGGCCGCGGACCACGGCGACCGCACCCGGGCAGCCGCCGACCGCGCGATGGCCGCACCCTCCCGCCGTTTCCTCACCTTCGACGGCCGGGGTTCCGGCCGGGCCGCCGAGGTCTTCGGCGACCTCGCCCACGCCGACCGCGTGGCCGTCCTGGTCCCGGGCTCGGACACCACGCTGGAGACGTACGGCCGTTTCCGCGCCGGCGCCCTCGCCCTGTACGGCCGACTCGGCCCGCGCGGCGCCGTCATCGCCTGGCTCGGGTACGAGACGCCGGGCACGGTGAGCACCACGGTCGCGACGCCGGACCGCGCCGAGCGGGCGGCCCCGCTGCTGAGGGCGTTCCTGCACCGGCTGCACGGCGTCGTAGGCCGGTCGGCGCACCTCTCCCTGCTCTGCCACTCGTACGGCACGGTGGTCTGCGGCCGCGCCGCCCCGGGCCTGGACGTGAGCGACATCGTCGTCTTCGGCAGTCCGGGCACCGGCGCGTCCTCGGCCGCGGCGCTGCGCACCCCCGCCCGTGTCTGGGCGGCCCGTGGCTCCGCCGACTGGATCGCGTACGTCCCGCACACGAGCGTCGGTCTTTTCGGTACGACCGTCGGCCTGGGCCCCGACCCGGTGTCCCCGTCCTTCGGCGCACGGGTCTTCCGGGCGGGCACCGCAGGCCACAGCGGCTACTTGGCACCGGGCTCGGTGTCCCTGGCCAACCTCACCCGCATCGTCCTCGGCGACACCTCGGAGGTCACCCGTGCGTGAACCGACCGGCACGACCGCCCTGACGGGCAGCACCACCCCGACCGGCAGGACCGCCCTGACCGGCGTGCGGACCGCGATCCACCGCGTCGACCGGGCCACCCCCGCCGAACGGGACCGTTCCGTGGACGCCCTGCGCGCCCTCGCGATCCTGGGCGTGGTCCTGGGCCACTGGCTGGTGACGGCGCTCGTCGCGGACGGCGGCGCGCTGCGGACCGCGAGCCCCTTACAGCACATGCCGTGGCTGACCCCGGTTTCCTGGGTCTTCCAGACGCTCGCCGTGTTCTTCCTGGTGGGCGGTCATGTGGCGACGAAGAGCTACGCGTCGGCGCGGGCGCGCGGCACGACGTACGAGCAGTGGCTGCGCGCCCGGGCGGTCCGTCTGCTGAGGCCGGTGGCGGCGGTGCTGACGCTCTGGACGGTGGCGACCGTCTGTCTGCTCGCCTCCGGCGCGGACTTCGGCACGGTGCGCACGCTGGTGAAGCTCGCCCTGTCCCCGCTCTGGTTCCTGGTGGTGTTCGCCGGACTGACCGCGGCGACACCGCTGTTGACCCGTCTCAGCCCGCTGTGGCCGCTGGCCGTCGTTCTCCACGTCGACGTCATCCGCTTCGGCCTCGGCGGCCCGGCATGGCTCGGCTGGGTGAACCTCGCGGCTGGCTGGCTGGTGCCGTACACCCTGGGCGCGGCCTGGACCCGGGGCGAGCTGGAGGGACGGCGCGCGGGAGGGGTGCTGTTCGGCGGGGGTGTGTCGGCGACGGTGGTGCTGGTGACGTGGGCCGGCTACCCGGCGTCCATGGTCGGCATACCGGGGGCCGCGGTCTCCAATCTGGACCCGCCGACACTGGCCGCGGTCACGTTCGGCCTGGCCCAGTGCGGACTCGCCCTGCTGCTGCGCGAGCCGCTGCGCCGGGTGATGCGGCGCCCGGTGCTCTGGGCGGGCACGGCCTTCGCCAACCTCTCCGCGATGACGATATTCCTCTGGCACCAGAGTTCCCTGATGGTGGTGACCGCCCTCGGCCTGCTCGCGGGCCGGCTTCCCGGCCTGCACACCACCCCCGACTCCCTGCTCTGGGTGGCCGCGAGAGTCGCCTGGCTGCCCGTCTTCGTGTGCGCCCTCACCTTGTGCTGGTTCGCCTTCAGCGCGCACGAGCGTGGACCCCGCCGCCCCACCGGCCGTCCTTCCCGGGTCGTCCGGGTCCACCGCGTGCGCCGCGGTCCCGGCCCGGCCACGCCCAAGGCGGCTCCTCGTGCCTAGGGTTGACGGCGTGACCAGCGAGGAGCACCGCCCCCGGGACGACGAGCCCGCAAGGCTGCCTGACACGCCCTCAACCGCACCCGCACCCTCACCCGCACCCACGCCCGAGCCACCCGAGCACGCCACCGCGCCGACCACGCCCGTCGACCACGCCCCCCGCACTCCCCGTACCCTCCGCACTCCCCGGACCTCCCGCGGGACGCGCGCCATCCACGCGATCCGCGCCATCCGCGTCCAGACCCTCGCGCGGACCCTCACGCAGACCTCTCTTCCCTTCCTGCGCGGGATCCTGGGCGAACTGGCGGTGTCGGCGGCCATGCCGCTGCCGCCGTTGTCCCGGCCCCGGCGTCTGCGCCGACTGCCGCACGTCGTGGTGTGCTTGGTCGCCTTCGGGCTCGGGCTGGCGGCCATGGACGAGCTGAGCGGCGGCTATCGACTGGGTTTCCCGCTGGGCACGGTGAGCGGGTTCGCGCTGGGTGCGGCGGTCGCGCTCGCGCTGTGGCGCCCGATTCCGGCCTGGTGGCTGTCACTGGGCGCGGCCGTGGTCGCCGCTGCCGCTGTCCGTATGGACCCGGTGGCGGGCTTCCCGGGATCGGGACCGGGACCGGACTGGCCCTGGAGCGGGCCCGCGATCACGGCGCAGGCCGTCGTGCTCTTCCTGCTGGCCCTGCGGACACCCACACGCGTCGCGGTCGGCGCGCTGTCGTTGACCGGCCTGGCCACCTATGGGCTGCAGGGTCTGGCCGGCGGCCCCTCGTACCCGCGGCCGGGCACGCTCGGGGACCCGTCGTACCCGCAGCCGGGCACGTTCGGGGGCCCGTCGTACCACCCGACGGGAGCGACGGCGGTGATCGTCTTTGCCGTCGTCGTCCTGCTCGGCACCGCGCTGCGCGATCGCCGTGAGGCGCGCAGCCAACTGGTCGAGCAGGCCTCGCTGACCGAGGAGGAGCGCGCCCGCCGCACGGTTCTGGAGGAGCGCAGCCGTATCGCGCGCGAGCTGCACGACGTGGTGGCCCACCACATGTCGGTGATCTCCATTCAGGCGCAGGTCGCCCCGCACCTGGTGGAGAATCCGACGGACGAGCTGAGGGAGAACCTCCACGGCATCCGGCAGAACGCCCTGGAGGCGCTGACCGAGCTGCGCCGGGTGCTCGGAGTGCTGCGTTCGGAGGATCCGGAGGACCCGTACGGCCTCGGTGCGGGCGCGGGCGCGGCTCCGGACGCCCCGCAGCCCACGCTGGACCGGCTCGACGCCCTGGTCGAGAACACGCGCGCCGCGGGACTGGAGGTGACCACGGAGATCGCCGGGGAACAGCTTCCCCTGGCCCCGGGCGTGGAGCTGTCGGCGTACCGGATCATCCAGGAGGCGCTGAGCAACGCCCTGCGCCACGCGCCGGGTTCGGCGGTCAAGGTGGAACTCTGGCACTTCCCGCGGGGCCTTCAGGTGAGGGTCGTCAACTCGCGGCCCGCGTTTCGCGCCCCGCCGTCCCCGGGCGCGGGGCACGGACTGCTCGGTATGCGCGAGCGCGTCGCGATGCTGGGTGGCACTCTCGTGACCTCGGAGACGTCCTGCGGAGGTTTCGCGGTGGCGGCCTTCCTGCCGGGCAACGGCGTCGAGCCCACCGACGACGTCACCCGGACGACGACACCTTGACCGGCCTCCCAGGAGAAGAGACGCCATGACGACCGTGAGCGGCACCATCCGCGTTCTGATCGCCGACGACCAGCAGATGGTCCGCCAGGGATTCACCGTGCTGCTCGACGCGAACCCGGGCATCGAGGTGATCGGCCAGGCGGTCGACGGACTCGACGCGGTCCGCCAGGTCGCCGAACTCGCGCCGGACGTCGTCCTGATGGACATCCGCATGCCCGAACTCGGCGGCATCGAGGCGACCCGCCGCATCACGACGGACACCCCGCACATCAAGGTCCTGGTGCTCACCACGTTCGACCTCGACGAGTACGTGTACGAAGCCCTGCGCGCCGGTGCCTCCGGCTTCCTCCTCAAGGACGCCTCGGCCGATCAACTCGCCGAGGCGGTCCGTGTGGTGGCCGCCGGCGACGCCCTCCTCGCCCCGGGTGTCACCCGCCGCCTCATCGCCGAGTTCTCGCGCCTCGACTCCACCCCGCGCGCTCCCCTCAAGCAACGCGTGGGTGATCTCACCGAACGCGAGACCGAGGTCCTGGCCCATATCGCCCAGGGTCTCTCCAACGCCGAGATCGCCCAGCGTCTGGTGGTGGCCGAGCAGACGGTGAAAACCCACGTCGGCCGCATCCTCGTCAAACTGGGCCTGCGCGACCGCACCCAGGCCGCGGTCTTCGCCTACGAATCGGGACTGGTCCGCCCCACCGGCTACTGATCGCCGTACAGGCCGGCCGAAGACCGGCCACCACCTCCTCGCGAACCCGGCCCTACCCGTAGTACCTGAGACGGACCCCCAAGGACCCTCCTCGCAGGTGACGACCCCGCCCCCCGTCCGGGCCTACCGTTCTGAGCGTGACCGAGACGACCCACACGCAGACGACGTCCCCGCCCCCCGGCGGTGCCGGGGCCAAGCCGCGCAGCCCGGAGTACCGCCTCGCGGCGGACGCCGTGCGCGGCCTGCGGCAGGACATGTTCCACGACGCCTTCGCCTACCGCCCGCTTCGCCGCATGCGCACGGACGGCCCCGTTACCCGCCGCCTCTCCGGAACCCTGCGCGCGTACGCGGCCTGGACCCCGCACGCGACGGTGGCCGCGGCCGGCCTGCTGGCCATGGCCGCGGGCTACAGCTCGGCGGACGGCCCCGGCGGCGGCTCGGTCGCGTCCCTGCTGTGCGGGCTCCTCGCCCTGCTCCCGGTCCTGGCGACCCTCGTCCGTCCGATCGGCGCCTTCTGGTTCTCGATCGCGGCGGTCCCGGTCGTCGCCGTGTTCGACGGCGCCTGGAGCGACTGGCCGTGGCCCCCCGGCAGCTTCCTGGCGCATGTCATCGTGCTGACGGTGGTCGCCCTGCGCTCGCGCCCCCGCGTCGCGGCGTGGATGTGGCTGCTGACCGCGGCGTACGGCCTGATGGCCGAGACGATCTTCGGCGGGGGCTACAGCGACAACACGTTCCCGCTCCTCTTCGTCTCGGCGCTCGCCCTCCTGATCGTCTCGGTCCTGAACATCCGCAAGGAGGCCGAGCAGGAGGTGACCGCCCACCAGTCGGAGACGGCCCACGAGCGTTCCCGGCGCACGCTGCTCGAAGAGCGCACGACGATCGCCCGCGAGCTGCACGACGTGGTCGCCCACCACATGTCGGTGGTCGCCATCCAGGCGGAGGCGGCGCCCTACCGGGTGGAGAATCCGCCCCCGGAGCTGGAGCAGGCGTTCGTCACGATCCGGGAGAACGCGGTGGCGGCGCTCACCGAACTGCGCCGGGTGCTGGGCGTGGTCAGGGCCGAGGACTACGAGGCGCCGGACGCGCCGCAGCCCACCCTCGCCGATCTGGACGGGCTCCTCGCCAATGTGCGGGACGCGGGTCTGACCGTGGAGAAGGCGGTCACCGGTGCGGTGCGCGAGCTTCCGCAGGGCGTCGAACTGTCGGCGTACCGGATAGTCCAGGAGGCACTCAGCAACACCCTGCGGCACGCGCCGGGCGCGTCGGCCCGCGTCGAGATCGGTTATGTCCTCGGCGGGCTCGGCCTGCGCATAGTCAACGGCCCCGCGCCGGTGACGACCCTGGAGAAGTCCACGCACGGCGCGGGGCACGGCATCACGGGCATGCGCGAGCGGGTCACGATGCTGGACGGTGAGATGACGACGGGCGCCATGGACGACGGAGGGTACGAGGTGGTGGTGTTCCTGCCGGTGCCGTCGGGGGAGGAGACCGGATGACGGACGGTACGAGTCGCGCGATCCGTGTGCTGATCGCCGACGACCAGATGATGGTCCGCGAGGGCTTCTCCGTACTGCTCGGCGCGATGCCGGACATCGAGGTGGTCGGCGAGGCGGTCAACGGCCGCGAGGCGGTCGACCGGGTCCGTGAGCTGCGCCCGGACGTCGTGCTGATGGACATCCGTATGCCGGAGATGAACGGTATCGACGCGACCCGGGAGATCGTCGCCGCGGACGGTGCCGCGAAGGTGCTGGTGCTGACGACGTTCGATCTCGACGAGTACGTGTACCAGGCGCTGCGCGCGGGGGCGTCCGGTTTCCTGCTCAAGGACGCCTCGGCCCGCCAGCTCGCCGACGGGGTGAGGGTCGTGTCGGCAGGGGAGGCGCTGCTCGCCCCCTCGGTCACCAAGCGGCTGATCACGGAGTTCTCCAAGCTCGCGGAGGAGCCCCGGCCGACGGCGACGGCGCACGGGGCGTACGGGGATCTCACCGACCGGGAGACGGAGGTGCTGGTGCTGATCGCGCAGGGGCTGTCGAACGCGGAGATCGCCGGGCGGCTCGTCGTCGCGGAGTCGACGATCAAGACCCACGTGAGCCGGATCCTGGTGAAACTGGGCCTGCGGGACCGGACACAGGCCGCGGTGTTCGCCTACGAGGCCCGCCTGGTCACCCCCAGATGACGGCACCCGGCGCCCCCGGAACGGGTCGGCCCTGGTCAGCGGGGGGTGGGTAGGGCTAGCGTCCGTTCATGGCAGCTTTGGAGAGTTCGCGGGCCTTCGACCCGTGGGATCCGGCCTTCGTGGCGGACCCGTACCCGGCGTACGAGGAACTGCGCGCGCGGGGCCGGGTGCACTACTACGAGCCGACGAACCAGTGGCTGGTGCCGCACCACGCGGACGTGTCGGCACTGCTGCGGGACCGCCGGCTGGGCCGGACGTATCAGCACCGGTTCACGCACGAGGACTTCGGGCGGACGGCACCGCCGCCGGAGCACGAGCCGTTCCACGTGCTCAACGATCACGGGATGCTCGACCTGGAGCCTCCGGACCACACGCGGATCCGGCGGCTGGTGTCGAAGGCGTTCACGCCCCGCACGGTCGAGCGGCTGAAGCCGTATGTGGAGGGGCTGGCGGGTGAGCTGGTCGACCGGCTGGTGGAGGCGGGCGGAGGGGATCTGCTGACCGATGTGGCGGAGCCGCTGCCGGTGTCGGTGATCGCGGAGATGCTGGGCGTCCCGGAGTCCGAACGGGCGCCGTTGCGGCCCTGGTCGGCGGACATCTGCGGGATGTACGAACTGAATCCGTCCGAGGAGACGGCGCGGAAGGCGGTGCGGGCGTCGGTCGAGTTCACCGAGTACCTGCGGGGCCTGATCGAGGCCCGCCGCAAGGAGCCCGGGGACGATCTGATCTCGGGGCTCATCGCGGCGTACGACGAGGGCGACCGGCTCACCGAGCAGGAGATGATCTCCACCTGCGTCCTGCTGCTGAACGCCGGGCACGAGGCGACGGTCAACTCGACGGTGACCGGCTGGTGGACCCTGTTCCGGCATCCCGCGCAGCTGGAGACGCTGCGGGCGGACCATGCGCTGATCCCGACGGCGGTGGAGGAGCTGATGCGCTACGACACCCCGCTCCAGCTGTTCGAGCGGTGGGTGCTGGACGACATCGAGATCGACGGCACGACGGTTCCGCGGGGTGCGGAGATCGCGATGCTCTTCGGTTCCGCGAACCGTGACGCCGAGGTGTTCGCGGACCCGGAGACGCTGGACCTGTCCCGGTCGGAGAACCCGCACATCTCCTTCAGCGCGGGTATCCACTACTGCATCGGCGCTCCGCTCGCCCGGCTCGAACTGGCCGCGTCCATGAGCGCGCTCCTGACCAAGGCCCCCGGTCTCCGGCTCGCCCGGGAGCCGGTCCGCAAGCCGAACTTCGTGATCCGCGGACTGGAGGGTCTGCCGGTGGAGGTCTGACGACCGTCACCGCTGCCGGTCCGGCGGGCGCGTCCGTCCGTTCCCGCCGGTCCGGCGGGCGCGTCCGTCCGTTCCGTCCGCTCCGGCGGCGCGGTCCTCCACCGCTGTCCGTCGAGCGGCGCGACTTCGGCACCGAAGTCCTGGTGACGGCGGGCGCGACCGCTCGGCTCGGCAGGTCGCGCCGCCGAGGGCTCGTCAGTGGCCGGGCCGCCTTCCGGCTCGGCCGGGCGGCCCGCCCCTCATGCCGCCAGGTCGCGGCGGCGCAGGGACACCAGTCCCGCTGCCGTCAGGGCCGCGGCGATCGCGGTGAGGACGAGGACCGGTGTCCAGGCCATGGTTCCGCCCGGCAGCTTCGGGAGGTGGCCGAAGGGGGAGAGGTCCATGACGGCCTGCGGGATCTTCAGGGCGGGCCCGATCCAGCCGAGGAGGAGGGCGAGGCCCGCCGCGGCCCAGGCACCGGGGGCGATCCGGGGGGAGAGACCGTGGAGCAGGACGGCGAGGCCGCCCAGGGTCCAGACCGCCGGGACCTGGACCAGGCAGGCGCCGAGGATGGCACCGAGCCCGGCGCCGTAGCCGAGAGCGAGGCCGAGTCCACCGAGCAGCATGATCAGGACCGTGCCGCCGAAGGCGAGGACGAGGTGTCCGCCGGCCCAGCGCAGCCGGCCGACGGCGGCGGCGAGCAGGGGTTCGGCGCGCTGCGAGGTCTCCTCGCCGTGCAGCCGCAGCACGGAGGCGACGATGTAGAGCGCGGCGACCATGCCCAGCATGTTCACCATGGCGGCGAGGAACGCGTCGGTGATCCCGGCCTGCCCGCCCATCCGCTCGATGATCTCGCGGGTCTTGGCGTTGTCGCCGACCAGGTCCGCGGCCCCCTTCGTGATGCCGCCGAACGCGGCGCCCGCCGCGAGGAATCCGAGGCTCCAGCCGAGCACCGCGCCGCGCTGGAGACGCCAGGCCAGCGCCCCGGCCGTGCCGAGGCGTCCGGTCGCGGGTCCCGGCCGGGTGGGCAGGAAGCTCATGCCCACATCGCGCCGCCCGGCGAGTGCGTAGGCCGCGGCGCCCTGGGCGGCGACGGCCGCGGCGAACAGCAGCAGGACCCACCAGCGTTCGTCCGCGAAGGCGCGGAGGTTCTCCAGCCAGCCCACGGGTGAGATCCAGGTCAGCGCCGACGAGCCGTCGTCGGTCGCGGAGTCGCCCGCCGCCCTGAGGACGAAGGCGGCGCCGATCAGCCCGCCCGTCAGCCCCTTGGCGAGCCGCGCGCTCTCCGTCAGCTGGGCGACGATCGCGGCCATGGTCGCGAAGACCATTCCGGTCGCGCCGATCGCGAGCCCCAGCGCCAGGGCCCCGGCACCGCCCTGTCCGGCGAGGCCGATGGTGACGATGAGGGCGAGAACGCCGTTGGCGACGAGCGCCGCGAGCAGGGCGGCGGTCAGCGGCGCCCGCCGCCCGACCATCGCGGCGGAGACGAGTTCCTGGCGTCCGCTCTCCTCCTCGTCCCGGGTGTGCCGTACGACGACGACCAGGCTCATGACGGCGGCGAGGACTCCGGCGTAGGCGCCGATGCGCCAGGCGGTGAGTCCGCCGAGCGAGTCGCTGAACACCGGTCCGTAGGTGGCGCGCAGGGAGCTGTTGGCGAGCATCTGCCGTGCCAGGGAGGCGCGTTCCGCCGGGGTGCTGTAGACGGACTCCAGCGAGGCCGGCAGGGAGAGCACCATCAGGGAGACGACGCCGATCCACAGCGGCATCATCACGCGGTCGCGGCGCAGCGCGAAGCGCAGCAGGGTTCCGGTGCCGGCCAGGGGGCGGGAGCCGCCGACGCGTGCGGCGAAGGGGCCGGCGGTCGTGGCGGTCATCGGGCCATCGCCCCTTCCTCGGATCCGTCGGCCCGTACGTCGTCCTGGTAGTGCCGCAGGAACAGCTCCTCCAGGGTCGGCGGGGTCGAGGTCAGGGACCGTACGCCGGAGTCGGTCAGCGACCGCAGGACCGCGTTCAGTTTGTCGCTCTCGACGTGGAACCGGACCCGGCAGCGGACGCCGTCCTGCCGGGCCCCGGTGTCCTGGACGTCCAGTTCGTGGACTCCGGGCAGGGACGCCAGTCCGTTCGGCGGGCCGGTGAGTTCGGCGGTGACGCTGGTGCGGGTGAGGTGGCGCAGGTCGGCGAGGGAGCCGCTCTCGACGGTGCGGCCCTTGCGGATGATGCTGACGCGGTCGCAGAGCTCCTCGACCTCGCTCAGGATGTGCGAGGACAGCAGGATCGTGCGGCCCCGGTCGCGTTCCTCCCGGACGCACTTCTGGAAGACCTCTTCCATCAGCGGGTCGAGGCCGGAGGTCGGCTCGTCCAGGATGAGCACGTCGACGTCGGAGGCGAAGGCGGCGACGAGGGCGACCTTCTGACGGTTGCCCTTCGAGTAGGTGCGCCCCTTCTTGGTGGGGTCGAGTTCGAAGCGCTCGATCAGTTCGGCGCGCCGCGCCGGGTCGAGGCCGCCGGTCCGCCCGCCGTCCGTGCCGCCGCGCCGGGCGCGGCCCCCGTCGTGCAGCCGCCCGTAGAGATCGATGACCTCGCCGCCGGAGAGGTTGCGCCACAGGGTGACGTCTCCGGGGACGTAGGCGACCCGGCGGTGCAGTTCGACGGCGTCCGCCCACGGGTCCATGTCCAGCATCCGGGCCGTGCCCGAGTCGGCGCGCAGCAGGCCGAGCAGGACCCGGATGGTGGTGGACTTCCCGGAGCCGTTGGGGCCGAGGAAGCCGTGCACCTCACCGGCCTCGACCTCCAGGTCCAGTCCGTCCAGTGCGTGCGTCCTGCCGAACGACTTGTGCAGTCCGGTGACGCTGATTGCCTTCGTCATGGCCCGAACGTACGCTTCCTTCAGAAATTTGTGAAGTTAAGGAAACGTATAAATCCTGGATACACTCGACGGTGACGCGTGAGCAGGGGAGATGATCGTCAGATGGCGGAACCGAGTGCGGCGGAGCGGGACCCGGAGGCGGTCTCGCGGTTCGTCGAGGGCTTCGCGGCCCAGCTCGTCGAGGCCGGCATGCAGCGGATGCCCGCCCGCGTCTTCGCCGCCCTGCTGGCCTCCGACTCCGGTGCCATGACCTCCGCCGAGCTCGGCGAACAGCTCCGGGTGAGCCCCGCCGCCGTCTCCGGCGCGGTGCGCTATCTCGCGCAGCAGCACATGGTCTCGCGCGAGCGGGAGCCGGGCTCACGGCGCGAGCGGTACCGCGTGCACAGCAACCAGTGGTACGAGGCGCTGACCAACCGCGACGCGGTGCTCAAGCGCTGGGAACTCGCCCTGCGCGCCGGTGTCGACTCCCTCGGTTCCACGACCCCCGCCGGGCGGCGGCTCTCCGAGACCCTCGCGTTCTTCGAGTTCATCGACGGTGAGGTCGCCGCCATGATGGAACGCTGGCGCGCCCACCGCGAGACGCTGTTCGGCGCCGACGGCTGACCACCGGACCGCTCCCGGTCAGGGTGCCGCCGGCAGGGTCAGACCCCAGGCCGACTCCCGTACCGTCCACGTCCGGGTCCGCACCGGGCCGCTCACCACGGAGTCCGCGCCGTAGCGGAAGTCGGCGCCGGAGACGGTGACCTTGTGGCCCAGCAGCCGCAGGGGCGAGGACCCGGCCCCCACGGACACCGCGCGGACCTCGATCTCGGCGCCGGTGCCCGAGCCCCCCGGTGTCACCGACACGGTTTCCACGGGCTGGTCCAGGTCCACCACGCACACCCCGTCGACCTCGATCCGCAGCCGGGAGGGCCCCGTCACGGGCGCGGAGGCGAGCCGGGACGGCCGGGAGGCCAGGGTCCGCACCAAGGACTGGCAGGTACGCAGCCACGGACGCGCGCCGGCTTCCTCCCCGGGCGCTCCCACGGGCACCGGAGCGGACGGCCGGGAGGGCAGGGAGGGGATGCGCAGCGCGCCGAGCACCACACCGTCACTGTCGTCCACGAGCAGGTCGAGCCGCCGTTCGGCCCCGTCGAGGACCGCCCTGGCCGCCGCGACGGTCCCCATCGGCACCCCGAGCGAACGGGACAGCGACAGCGCACCGCCCACGGGCACGAAGGACAGCGCGCACGCGGCGAGTTCCCGCCGCCGGTGCAACAGGGACACCGCCCGCAGCAGGGTGCCGTCGTCACCGATGACGACGGGTCGGCGCGCACCCCGGCGGATCAGCGCCCGAGCGAATTCCTCGGGCCCTTCCGGGAGGCACACCTTCGTCGCCGCACCCGCGCTGAGCACGTCTTTCGCGATCCGGACGGACTCGCCGTCCGTCCGTCGGGCGACCGGGTCGATGACCACCAGGAGCTGGTCGGAAGCCGCCACCTCGGTCCTGCCTCGCTTCCTCGGGTAGCATCTTTCTGCAAGAGCCCCTTGCGCCTTTGCGCCAGGGGCTTCGTCTATTCCGGGGCATCCGGTCCGACGGTCGCGGCCAATGGTGGTCGCCGGTGTACGCAGCCACGAACGGCCACGTACGTCCCCGACCTTGGACATGCCCCGCCCGGAAGGGGTGTACGCCTGTGCCCGCACTTGTGCTGCTCGGTGCTCAGTGGGGTGACGAAGGCAAGGGAAAGGCCACCGATCTGCTCGGTGGATCCGTGGACTATGTGGTGCGCTACCAGGGCGGCAACAACGCCGGCCATACGGTAGTCGTCGGCGACCAGAAATACGCTCTCCACCTCCTCCCTTCCGGAATCCTCACGCCGGAGTGCACTCCGGTGATCGGCAACGGAGTCGTCGTCGACCCGTCCGTCCTGTTCTCCGAGCTGAACGGACTGAACGAGCGCGGCGTCGATACCTCCAAGCTGCTGATCAGCGGAAACGCTCACATCATCACGCCTTACAACGTCACTGTCGACAAGGTGACGGAACGCTTCCTCGGAAAGCGGAAGATCGGCACCACCGGGCGCGGGATCGGCCCGACCTACGCGGACAAGATCAACCGCGTGGGCATCCGCGTCCAGGACCTCTACGACGAGTCGATCCTCGTCCAGAAGGTCGAGGCGGCGCTGGAGGTCAAGAACCAGCTGCTCACCAAGCTCTACAACCGCCGCGCCATCGAGGCGAGCCAGGTCGTCGAGGAGCTGCTGGGCTACGCGGACCGGCTCAAGCCGTACGTCGCGGACACCGTCCTGATCCTCAACCAGGCGCTGGAGCAGGACAAGGTCGTGCTCTTCGAGGGCGGCCAGGGCACGCTCCTGGACATCGACCACGGCACGTATCCGTTCGTGACGTCGTCCAACCCGACCGCGGGCGGCGCCTGCACGGGTGCCGGTGTCGGCCCGACCAAGATCAGCCGGGTCATCGGCATCCTCAAGGCGTACACCACCCGGGTCGGCTCGGGTCCGTTCCCGACCGAGCTGTTCGACGCGGACGGCGAGGCGCTGCGGCGCATCGGCCACGAGCGCGGTGTGACGACCGGCCGTGACCGGCGCTGCGGCTGGTTCGACGCGGTCATCGCCCGCTACGCGACCCGCGTGAACGGTCTGACCGACTTCTTCCTCACCAAGCTGGACGTCCTGACCGGCTGGGAGGAGATCCCGGTCTGCGTGGCGTACGAGATCGACGGCAAGCGCGTCGAGGAACTCCCGTACTCCCAGACCGACTTCCACCACGCGAAGCCGATCTACGAGACCCTCCCCGGCTGGTCGGAGGACATCACCAAGGCGAAGACCTTCGCGGATCTCCCGAAGAACGCGCAGGGCTACGTGAAGGCGCTGGAGGAGATGTCGGGCGCCCCGATCTCCGCGATCGGCGTCGGACCGGGCCGCACCGAGACGATCGAGATCAACTCGTTCATCTAGCGCGGAGCGGTATCCGCGGCGGTGTCCGAACCGGGCCCGCCGCGGTGCCCGGAGCGGTTGTCTCCACGAGTACGCCCCCGGCCGACATCCGGGGGCGTACCCGTACTTCCCGGCTCGGCCGGATCAGCTGAAGACGATCATGGAGCCCTGGGCGAGACTCCGGGTCGCGGCGGCGTGCAGGCCCAGCCAGACGTGACGCTCACGGGCGAAGGGGCTGGAGTCGTAGGGGGCCGGAGCGGCGGGTTCCTCCAGCTCCGTCGGGGAGCTCGGGGGCTGCGGTGGCGCCGGCGGATTCGCCGGGTCGATGCCGATCGAGGGGGCCACGAACTCGAGTTCGCGCAGGAGGGCCTGGGACGAGCCCAACGGCCCGCCGCCCGCGAGGAGTTCGTCGTTGGCCAGCGGGTGCGGGAACTCCACCGGAACGTAGGCGCCCGCGTGGTCGTAGTGCCAGACCAGATGGGACTGCTGGGCGTTCGTCTCGAACATCTCCAGCAACTGCTCGTAGTCGCCGCCGAGTTCGTCGACCGGCGCCACCGCGAGCCCGCACATCTGGAGCAGGTACGCGCGGCGCAGGAAGTGCAGCGCGTCGTAGTCGAAGCCGGCGACCGGGGCCACGTCACCCGACAGGCCCGGCATGTACGCGTACACCGGTACCGGGGGAAGCCCGGCCTCGGCGAGCACCTTGTCGTAGAGCGCCAGTTCCTCGGCGAAGGGGTTGTCGGGGGTGTGGCACAGCACGTCGACGAGCGGGACCAACCACAGGTCACAGGCCAACAGACGGCTCCTCTTGCTCCTTGGGGTGCAGGGTGGTCAGGGCAGCGTAATGCGCGTGGCGGTCCTGTGAAGAGGCCGGTACGCAAGTAGGCCTCCCGATGGCCGGGGTCGCCCGCTCCCCGGGGACACCTCCCCATCCCCCCGATCGCCCGCGGGGGGTGTCCTCAAACACGGGAACGGGACGATCCGCGCCCGGACCGCGGCTCAGGGGGCGTCGAGGCGCTCGATGAGGGTGAGCGCGTGCTCGTTGTACGCCGTCACGATCGCCCGCGCCCCGTCGGCGTCGCGGCGCGCGAGGGCGTCCACCAGCTCGGTGTGGCCGGACCACAGATGGCCCTTGAGATCGGAGACGTGGCGCAGGTGCTGGACCGTGCAGACCCAGGACTGGACCCGCATCCGGTGCAGGAAGTCGGCGAGATAGGCGTTGCCGAACAGGTTGCTGAGCTCGCGCCAGTAGCGGAGGTCGTAGCCGATGAGGATGTTCAGGTCGCCGGCGGTGGCCGCGCGCTGGGCCTCCTCGCCGCGGCGCCGGACGGCCGCGAGCGCGGCGAGCGCGCGGGGGTCGTCCGCCTGTGGCATGCCGCTGGCCACGAGGCTCTGGAACATGCCCTCCGTGATCAGGCTGCGCGCCTCGATCATGCCGCGGTAGTCGGCGCCGGAGTACTCGTGGACGCGGAAGCCGCGGTGCTGGTCGGCGTCCAGGAGCCCCTGGGCCGACAGGTCGACCAGGGCCTCGCGGACCGGGGTGGCGGACACGCCGTACTGCTCGGCGATCTCCTTCACCGTGAACTCCTGGCCGGGCCGGAGGCGACCCCCGAGCACCTCGTCACGGAGCGCGTCCGCGATCTGCTGCCGCAGGGTGCTGCGTGTTACGGCGCCGCTGCCGCCGATGCCGGCCATGGTGGTGGTCTCACTCCCCGTCGCGTGGGCTGGGTGCGCGTGTCTACTCGCGTATCTCCACGAGCAGGACACCATACGCCGTGGGGGCCGGCGGACGGACTCCCCGGCACCCCCGAAGGGGCGCGGGGAACCGGCGCGGCCGACCCCACCAGGGACGGGAACCCCCAGGGCCTGCCGGACAGGCCCCCGGACCTCACACCGTGTGCTCGTCCGCCACCGACAGCGCCGCGTCCAGGGCCGCCAGGCCCTCCTTGGCCTCGGCCTCGGTGATGTTGCACGGCGGTACGACGTGGGTGCGGTTCATGTTGATGAAGGGCCACAGACCGCGGGCCTTGGCCGCGGCGCCGAACGCCGCCATCGGCGCGTTCGCCTCGCCCGACGCGTTGTACGGGACCAGCGGCTCCCGGGTCTCCCGGTTCTTCACCAGCTCCAGCGCCCAGAAGACGCCGGTGCCGCGCACCTCGCCGACACTCGGGTGCCGCTCGGCCAGATCGCGCAGCCCCGGGCCGAGGACGGTCTCGCCGATGGCGGCCGCCTGGCCGACGATCCCCTCCTCCTCCATGACGTTGATCGTCGCGACGGCGGCGGCGCAGGCCAGCGGGTGCCCGGAGTAGGTGAGTCCGCCCGGGTAGGGCCGCCTGGCGAAGGTCTCGGCGATGGCGGCGGAGATCGCCACGCCGCCCAGCGGCACGTAGCCGGAGTTGACGCCCTTGGCGAAGGTCATCAGGTCCGGCGTCACCTCGTAGTGGTCCGCGGCGAACCACCTGCCGGTGCGGCCGAACCCGGCCATGACCTCGTCCAGGACGAAGACGATCCCGTAGCGGTCGCAGATCTCCCGCACCCCGGCCAGGTAGCCGGCCGGCGGCGTCATGATCCCCGCGGTGCCCGGGATCGTCTCCAGGATCAGGGCCGCTATGGTCCCCGGTCCCTCGAAGGCGATGGTGTCCTCCAGGTGCTGGAGCGCGCGCTCGCACTCCTGCCGCTCGCTGTCGGAGTGGAAGGGGCTGCGGTACAGGAACGGCGCCCAGAAGCGGACGACACCGGCCGCGCCGCTGTCGTTCGGCCAGCGCCGGGGGTCGCCGGTGAGGTTGATCGCCGTGGAGGTGGCCCCGTGGTACGAGCGGTAGGCGGAGAGCACCTTCGGGCGGCCGGTGTGCAGCCGGGCCATCCGCGTGGCGTTCTCGACGGCCTCCGCGCCGCCGTTGGTGAAGAAGATCTTGTCCAGGTCGCCCGGGGTCCGCTCGGCGATCAGCCGGGCCGCCTCCGAACGCGCCTCGACGGCGAAGGCCGGCGCGAACGTGGACAGGGTCGCGGCCTGTTCCTGGATCGCGGCGACGACCTTCGGGTGCTGGTAGCCGATGTTGGTGAAGACGAGCCCGCTGGTGAAGTCCAGATACCGCTTGCCTTCGTAGTCCCAGAAGTACGACCCCTCGGCGCCTGCGACGGCGAGCGGGTCGATGAGCTCCTGCGCGGACCAGGAGTGGAACACGTGCGCGCGGTCCGCGGCCTTCACGGCGGCGCCGGCCTGGGGGTTGGGCTGAGGGGTCATGCGGCGAAGCGTAAATGTCCGCCGACCGGGCGCGATATCGGCGTCCTGTCTGCGGTCGGGGGCTTTCCGCGACAGTCTGTCGGGCTTGGCCGGGAGGCCGCTCGGGGCGGTCCCCGGCGGGGGACGTCCGGGACGACGGTGGGACCCGTTACCAAAACGGCACCAGTCGTGACGGAACCGTAGACACCGCCCCGCCCGATGCCCGGTAAGGCGCACTATCCTCGGTCTGTTGCACACGTACGGGGGAGGGTGGGCACTGCCATGGAGAACCTGGGGGCGGGGGATCCGCAGCAGATCGGGGCGTACCGGCTGCTGGCGAGACTCGGTGCCGGAGGGATGGGCCACGTCTATCTCGCACGGTCCGACCGGGGACGTACCGTCGCGGTCAAACTCGTCCGGCCGGAACTCGCCGAGCAGGAGGAGTTCCGGGCCCGCTTCCGCCAGGAGGTGCGGGCCGCCCGCCGGGTCGGCGGGCTGTGGACCGCACCCGTCCTGGACGCGGACACCGAGGCCCCGATCCCGTGGGTGGCCACCGGCTATGTCGCGGGGCCCTCGCTCCAGGCCGTCGTCGGACGCGACCACGGCGCGCTGCCCGAGCGTTCCGTGCGCATCCTCGCCGCGGGTCTCGCGCACGCGCTGAAGGACATCCACTCCGCGGGCCTCATCCACCGCGACCTCAAGCCCTCGAACGTCCTCGTCACCATCGACGGCCCCCGCGTCATCGACTTCGGCATCGCGCGCGCCCTGGAGACGCTGACCGAGGGCGGCCTCACCCACACCGGGGCGCTCGTCGGCTCACCCGGGTTCATGGCTCCCGAGCAGGTGCGCGGCGACCGTGTCACACCCGCGTGCGACATCTTCTGCCTCGGCTCGGTCCTGTCGTACGCGGCCACCGGCGCCCTTCCGTTCGGCGCGGCCAACAGCGGTGTGCACGCCATGATGTTCCGCATCGCGCAGGAGGAGGCCGACCTCACGGGGGTGCCCGAGGGGCTCGCCGACCTCGTGCGGGACTGTCTGCGCAAGGATCCCGGCGCCCGGCCCGGGCTCGACGAGATCCTGGAGCGCACGGGCGCGGAGGAGACCGTCGCGGAAGGACGGACCCTCGACCCCTGGCTGCCCGGCTCGCTGGTGGCCCAGCTCGGGCGGCACGCCGTGCGGCTGCTGGACACGGAGAACCCGGACGGGGGACCGGAGCGGCCCCGGGCGGGCGCTCCGGCCGCCCTGCCGCCCGCGCCCGGTGCCGCTCCCGCCCTGCCGCCGGCACCCGTCACCGCCCCCGACTTCTCCAAGCCGCCCACCGGCTCGCCCGCCTCCTCCTCGGCTTCCGCCTCCTCCTCGACGCCCTCCGCCTCCTCCTCGGCGTCCGCCGCGGCCGGCGAGGCCTCCCCGGAGCACGCGCCCGCGCCCGCCGAGGGGAGCGCCACCCCGCCCCTTCCGGGGCAGCCCGGCCCCGTGAACCACCTCCCGACCGTGATCGCGGGCCCGGGCACGACGCCTCCCCCGGCGGCGCCGGCCGGCCCGCACCCCGCGTACGGCTATCCGCAGCAGCACCCGCAGCCCCCCGGCCAGGGCCCGGCCCACCCCGCGTACGGCTACCCGCAGGCGGGGTGGGGCTCGGCCCAGCCGCCCTACGGCTCGACGCCTCCCTACGGTCCGGGAGCGGTCGCCCATCCGTACGGGCCCGGCGGCGCGACCCCGCCCTACGGGGCGACCCCTCCCTACGGTCCCGGCGTCGCCCCGCTCGGCCCGGAGCCCCCGCACAGGAGCGGCCGGTCCACGGTCCTGCTCGTGGTCGTGGCCCTGGTCGTCGCGCTCGGCGCGGGCGGCAGCGTGTTCGCGCTGCTGAACGGCCGGGGCGGCGGAGGCGGCCAGGACGACCCCAAGGCGTCCACCACGGCCTCCGGCGCGACGACACCGGGGCAGAGCGCGTCGCAGCCGCCCGCCACCGCCTCCGATTCGCCCAGCGCCCCGGCGACACAGGGCGGCACCGTCCCGGAGGCGTTCCTCGGCACCTGGGACGCGGTCATCGACAACGACAGCGGACACCACACCCGCCGGATGACCATCCGGCAGGGCGAGGTCGGAGACACGGTGCTGACGGTCACCGCGGACGGCGGCGACTACCACTGTGTCTTCCAGGCCGCCCTCGCCACGGCCCCGGGAGCCGGCGGTCCGCTGGAGATCGGCCCCTCCCAGGTCACCGTCGGGGAACCGCCGTCCTGCAGGCCGGGCGACGCCTCCGAGGTCACCCTCCTGCCGGACGGACGGCTGCGGCGGGCGAAGACCGGCTCGGTGGCCGAGGCCGAGCTGACGTACACGAAGACCGGCTGATCCCGGAACACGCCGGGGTCCCGCGGGCGGTGGCCCCCGGGCCCCCGGGAGGGCTCCGGCCGCCGTACCGACCACGGCCGCCGAAGTTCACTTCCCGTATGTGGGTTGTTTCCGGCCAGAGCCGTACGGTGACCGCACCGCAGGCTCGGGGGAGTGGCTCACGTGGAGTGGCTGAGCGCAGAGAACGTCGTGGCCGTCGGGACGGCCGTCATCGGTGTCGTCGCCTCCGCCGTGATGGTCTGGTACGAGCGCAGGGTGCCGCGCCGCAAGAGGGTCGGCTACCGCGTCCAGATGGACAACCCCATCGGCGACGACGTGCGCTCGGGACGCGCGAACGTACGGCTCGGGCTGTTCGACGAGGCCCCCGGCATGTCCGACGCCACCCTCGTGCTGCTGCGGATCGAGAACGACGGCTCGCAGAGCATCGCCGGGGACGACTACACCAGCCGTGAACGGCACGGACTGACCGCGGTGTTCACCGACCGCACCATCCGCGGTGTGTCCGTGACCCAGCCGCCCGGCACCGACCACCTGATGGACCACTTCACCCCGGCCGCCGGGCTCGGCTACGAGGACGGCACGCTGCGCATCCCGCGGGTCCCGCTCAACCGGGGCGAGCACTTCAAGCTGCTCGTCCTGCTGTCGGGCGGCGACGTGGGATGTCCGATACGGATCGTCGGCGGCATCCGGGACGGCGAGGTCCGGCCCAACCGCAGTACGACACCGGACGACCAGCCGCCGCTGTTCAGCCGCGCGGCCCGGCTGATCACCGTGCTCCTGACGGTCTGCGTCGTCGCCCTCGCCCTGATCGTCGTCCTGCGCGACGACTCCCCGCCGCCGATCGGCTGCGCGCAGGGCACGCTGACCGTCACCGGCTCGACCGCCTTCGCGCCCGTGATGCGCGAGCTGGCCGAGAAGTACGAGCACGCCTGCCAGGGCTCCGCGATCACGGTGGACGCCCACGGCAGCACCGCCGGCGTGCGCGAACTCGACGTGGCGGGGCAGGCGTCGAAGAAGGGGTCCCCGGCCCTCGTCGCCCTCTCCGACGGTCCCAAGCCGGGCGCCTTCCCGCACCTGCGGGAGAACCGGATCGCGGTGTCGGTGTTCACGCTGGTCGTCAACGACGCCGTCCCGGTCAGGAACCTGTCGCTGACCGACGTACGGCGGCTGTACCGCGGCGAGATCAGGAACTGGAAGCAGCTCGGCGGACCCGACCGGCCCGTCCTGCTGGTCAGCCGGGACGCCAACTCCGGTACGCGGCAGGTGTTCCAGCGCCGGGTGCTCGGGCGCGGCGAGATCGCCAACTCCTCGCTGGACTGCGCCCACAAGGACGACGCGACGGCACCGGTCGTGCGCTGCGAACTCGACTCCACCGAGCAGGTGCTGAACGCGGTGGCCGGGCTGCCCGGCGCGATCGGCTACAGCGAGCTCAACGGCGCCGCCGGCCACAAGGGGCTGCACAGGATCAGCCTCGACGGCCACACCGCCTCCGTCGAGGACCTGGAGCGCGGCACCTCGGACTATCCGTACCGCGAGATCGAGTACGCCTACACCTACGGACAGCCGCCCGCCGACTCCCTCGCCTCCAGCTTCCTCTCCTACATCACCCGGGGCAGCGGCCAGGACGTCGTCCGCACCCACGGCCATCTCCCCTGCGGGACGCCGGTCGGGCTGAAGATCTGCGGAGCCGGCTGACGCCGCGGCGCCGGCCGCTACCGGGGCTCGGGCGGGCGCTGGCGGGGCATGTTCGGGCGGGTGCCCGGCGGCAGCGGGGTGCGTCCGTTCAGCGGCGGTCCCTCGGGCCGGGGCGCTCCCGCCGACGACGACTGGATCCCCAGTGGTGCCGGTCCCGTGCGGAACTCCACCATCCAGTCCGCCGTCTCGGTGCGCACCAGTTCCGTGATGTCCTCCGAGAACCTCCGCAGCACCCCGATGCACCGGTCGGCCGCCTCGCTGGCCGTCCCGTCGGCGGGTCCGAGGACCTCCCGGACGCTCTCGGAGGCCCAGTCGAACTGAAGTGCCTGGAGCCGCCGTTGCACGGCCTGCGCGGTGGCCACGTCCCTTATCCATCCGGAGGTCACACCGAAGAACCGGTCGACGGCGACGCAGGACACCGCGAGCAGCAGCGCCGGATAGCCCCACGGAGCCGCCCCCCGCACCGCTCCGGTGAGGTCGAGCAGCGGCAGCGCGGCCCCGGCGACGGCCCCCAGCGTCGCGCCGGACCGCAGCACCCGCGCCGTCCGCCGCTTCCACACGCGGTCGGAGAGATACCAGGCGGCCGTGTCGAGCGCCCCCTGCTCCACCCAGCGGTAGAGCTCGTGGAGCCGCTCGGCGGGCTCCCCCCAGTCGCCGAGCGGAAACGGCCGACCGGTCAGGTCACCCGGCCGGGGCCCCGCCGCGCCCTCGTTCCGCCCGTCCTGGAGCGGCCCCTCCGGCTGCATCTCCGGCTGACTCACCCGGCACTCCCTAGTTGACGACGGTGATGGGGACGACGCTGACGACCGTGACGACGGCGACGGCACCGACAGCGCGTGACGTCGTGTGACGCGTGGTGCGAATGCGCGGCCCCCTTCCTACCGCTCAATGGGTGGCGATGGACCGGCTTTACCGGCTTTTCCGCCCGGAAGTGGGCCTTGATCAGGTATAGGCGCCGCTGTGATGTCACTCGAAAGAGTGCTTGGGCGACGGGCCCGTGGACCACGTAGGCTCATGCTGGACAGGAGAAAACGCTCGGACAGCCGTACTCGAACCAGGAGCTGATCGTGATTCCCGGTGGTGGCCAGCCCAATATGCAGCAGTTGTTGCAGCAGGCCCAGAAGATGCAGCAGGACCTGGCGAACGCGCAGGAGGAACTGGCGCGGACCGAGGTCGGGGGCCAGGCGGGCGGCGGCCTGGTGAAGGCGACCGTGACGGGCTCCGGAGAGCTCCGCGCCCTGGTGATCGACCCGAAGGCGGTCGACCCCGAGGACACCGAGACACTCGCCGACCTGATCGTCGCGGCCGTCCATGCGGCGAACGAGAACGCGCAGGCGCTCCAGCAGCAGAAGCTCGGCCCGCTCACCCAGGGGCTCGGCGGCGGCAGCGGCATCCCCGGTCTGCCTTTCTAAGACCGGCGGCATCCAACTACCGTACGCACCAGGAAGAAACAGTAGGACGAACAGCAGGACGAACAGCAGGACGGGACCAGGCGGTACCGGAACACTCGGAAAGGCAGTCCGTTGTACGAAGGCGTTGTTCAGGACCTCATCGACGAACTGGGGCGGCTCCCCGGCGTCGGTCCCAAGAGCGCGCAGCGGATCGCCTTCCACATCCTGCAGGCGGAGCCGACGGACGTCCGCCGGCTCGCGCAGTGCCTGATGGAGGTCAAGGCGAAGGTCCGCTTCTGCGCGACCTGCGGCAACGTGGCGCAGGAGGAACTGTGCAACATCTGCCGCGACCCGCGCCGCGACCTCTCGGTGATCTGTGTGGTGGAGGAGCCGAAGGACGTCGTCGCGGTCGAGCGGACGCGTGAGTTCCGGGGCAAGTACCACGTGCTCGGCGGCGCGATCAGCCCGATCGAGGGCGTCGGCCCGGACGACCTGCGGATCAGGGAACTCCTGGCCCGCCTCGCCGACGGCGCGGTCACGGAGCTCATCCTGGCCACGGACCCGAACCTGGAGGGCGAGGCCACGGCCACGTATCTCGCCCGCATGATCAAGCCCATGGGCCTCAAGGTCACCCGCCTGGCCAGCGGCCTCCCTGTGGGCGGCGACCTGGAATACGCGGACGAGGTCACGCTCGGCCGCGCCTTCGAGGGGAGACGACTTCTAGATGTCTGACGCCACGCTGCACGCGACCAGCCCGGACCCCGACGACTTCGTCGTTCAGATCGCGGACCAGGTGGAGAGCTTCCTGGTCGCCGTCAACGAGGTGGCCAAGGGCGACGAGCCGGACTCGGCCGTGCCCTTCCTCCTGCTGGAGGTCTCCCAGCTCCTTCTGGCCGGCGGCCGTCTCGGGGCGCACGAGGACATCGTTCCCGACGAGCGCTACGAGCCGGACCTCGGCCCCGAGGCGGACGTGGACGACCTCCGCGAGCGTCTCGCCGTGATGCTGGAGCCGATCGACGTCTACTCCGAGGTCTTCGACCCCTACGAGCCACGCAAGGCCCCGGTCCCGGCCCGTATCTCCGACGACCTCGCCGATGTCATGACCGACCTGCGCCACGGCATGGCCCACTACCGCGCGGGCCGCACCACGGAGGCCCTGTGGTGGTGGCAGTTCTCCTACTTCTCGAACTGGGGCTCCACCGCCTCCGCGACGCTGCGCGCCCTGCAGTCCGTGGTGGCCCACGTCCGGCTGAACCAGCCCCTGGAGGAGCTCGACGGCCTCGACACCGACCAGGACCTCGGCGAGGAAGCGCTCGCGGAAGAGGCCGGCAAGGTGATGGCGGAGGAGATCGCGGGGCCGCTGGGCCTGCGCACGGTCAAGTGACCGACCGCGCTCCGGCGAGGGCCCGCCGTGCCGGCGGGCGCGGGAGAGGGCCCGCCGTGCCGGCCTCCGCGTCCCGCCCGTCCGTGGTGTGACCTGGGGCACGTTCGGAGTGGCGGGGCTCCGGCACGGGCAGGTGCCGTCTCGGAGCGGCCGGACCTCCCTTACCGACCTGACAGCCCGGAGTGATCACGTCGTGAGCGGGACATCTCACGATGCGATACCCCGGAAGGGAAATCCGGCCGCTCGTTAGACTGAGCCGACCGCAGTAGTGCGGTGCAGAGACGGACTGAGCGAGGAGCGCACGTGGGCCTTGTCGTGCAGAAGTACGGAGGTTCCTCCGTAGCCGATGCCGAGGGCATCAAGCGCGTCGCCAAGCGGATCGTGGAAGCGAAGAAGAACGGCCACCAGGTGGTCGTGGTCGTTTCCGCGATGGGCGACACGACGGACGAGCTGATCGATCTCGCCGAGCAGGTATCTCCGATGCCCAGCGGCCGGGAGTTCGACATGCTGCTGACCGCCGGAGAGCGGATCTCCATGGCCCTGCTGGCGATGGCGATCAAAAACCTGGGCCACAGCGCCCAGAGCTTCACCGGCAGCCAGGCGGGCGTCATCACCGACTCGGTCCACAACAAAGCCCGGATCATCGACGTCACCCCGGGCCGGATCCGTACGGCGCTCGACGAGGGCAACATCGCCATCGTCGCCGGCTTCCAGGGCGTCTCGCAGGACAAGAAGGACATCACCACGCTGGGCCGCGGCGGGTCCGACACCACGGCCGTCGCGCTGGCCGCGGCGCTCGAGGCCGAGGTGTGCGAGATCTACACCGACGTGGACGGCGTGTTCACCGCCGACCCGCGCGTGGTGAAGAAGGCGAAGAAGATCGACTGGATCGCCTTCGAGGACATGCTGGAGCTCGCCGCCTCCGGCTCGAAGGTGCTGCTCCACCGCTGTGTGGAATACGCCCGCCGCTACGACATCCCGATCCACGTGCGCTCGTCCTTCAGCGGACTTCAGGGCACCTGGGTCAGCAGCGCACCACTCGTTCGAAAGACACAGCAGCAAGGGGACCAGAAGGTGGAGCAGGCCATCATTTCCGGTGTCGCTCACGACACCTCCGAGGCCAAGGTCACGGTCGTCGGCGTCCCGGACAAGCCGGGCGAGGCCGCCGCGATCTTCCGCGCCATCGCCAACGCCGAGATCAACATCGACATGATCGTGCAGAACGTGTCGGCGGCGACCACGGGCCTGACGGACATCTCCTTCACCCTCCCGAAGACCGAGGGCCGCAAGGCCATCGACGCCCTGGAGAAGGCGAAGGGCGTGATCGGCTTCGAGTCGCTGCGCTACGACGACCAGATCGGCAAGATCTCGCTCGTCGGCGCCGGCATGAAGACGAACCCGGGTGTCACGGCCGGCTTCTTCGAGGCGCTCACCGACGCCGGGGTCAACATCGAGCTGATCTCGACCTCCGAGATCCGCATCTCCGTGGTCACCCGCGCCGACGACGTCAACGAGGCCGTACGCGCCGTGCACAGCGCCTTCGGGCTCGACTCCGACAGCGACGAGGCCGTCGTCTACGGAGGCACCGGGCGATGACCCGACGACCGACGCTCGCGGTCGTGGGAGCGACCGGAGCCGTCGGCACGGTCATGCTCCAGATCCTGTCCCAGCACGCGGACATCTGGGGCGAGATCCGACTGATCGCCTCGCCGCGCTCGGCCGGCCGCAAGCTGGCCGTGCGCGGTGTGGAGGTCGAGGTGACGGCCCTGTCGGAGGACGCCTTCGACGGGGTCGACATCGCCATGTTCGACGTCCCGGACGAGGTGGCCGCCCAGTGGGCGCCGATCGCCGCCGCCAAGGGCGCGGTCGTCGTCGACAACTCCGGCGCCTTCCGGATGGACCCGGAAGTGCCCCTGGTCGTCCCCGAGGTGAACCCGCACGCCGCGCGTGTGCGCCCGCGCGGGATCGTCTCCAACCCGAACTGCACGACCCTGTCCATGATCGTGGCGCTGGGTGCCCTGCACGCCGAGTTCGGGCTGCGGGAACTCGTCGTCTCCTCGTACCAGGCGGTCAGCGGCGCGGGCCGCGCCGGCGTCGACACCCTGCGCCGCCAGATGTCCCTGGTCGCGGGTACGGAACTGGGGAACAGCCCCGGGGACGTACGCCGGGCCGTGGGCGACGACACGGGCCCGTTCCCGGAGCCGGTCGCCCTGAACGTGGTGCCGTGGGCCGGGTCGCTCGCCGAGGACGGCTGGTCCTCGGAGGAGATGAAGGTCCGCGACGAGACCCGCAAGATCCTCGGGCTGCCCCGGCTGAAGGTCGCCGTGACCTGCGTCCGCGTCCCCGTCGTCACCACGCACTCCCTGACCGTGCACGCCCGCTTCCAGGACGAGGTGACCGTCGACAAGGCCCGGGAGATCCTGGACACCGCGCCCGGCGTCGTGCTCTTCGACAACCCGGCCGCCGGCGAGTTCCCCACGCCCGCCGACGTGGTGGGCACCGACCCGACCTGGGTGGGCCGGGTCCGCCGGGCACTGGACGACCCGACGGCCCTCGAACTGTTCGTGTGCGGGGACAACCTGCGCAAGGGCGCGGCCCTGAACACCGCTCAGATCGCCGAGCTGGTGGCCGCGGAGATCGGCAGGGCCTCGTAGGCCGTCACGACCCGGTGGATCACCAGGGCCCGATGTCTCATCAGGACCCGATGGACCGTCCGGACCCCCTGGATCCGGTTCTCCGTCGTGGCGTATGCTCCGCAGGTTCTGCGCTCCCGGCGCCCTCCGGCCGTAAACCCGGTGCCCCGCGGAGGGCGGGTTTGTAAGATTCCTGTCGGTTCAGTGATCAACTTAATGGTCCTGGCCACTTGAACGGACTCGTGTCGGCGTTCGAAGATTTTGCTACCGCCCCGCCGCAACCGCGCGCGGGGCCGTGAGCGTCTTCGCCGTCGCCATTCAGGGGCGTCCGGGGGGCGGCAGAGCATTGGGCACAGGGGAAGAGCTGTTACGCATGAGGACATCTGGTGCACTGTCGCGCGCGCGGGTCCGCGTGACGGCGGGGGGCCCGAGCGGCGTTCCGAAGGGCGTGACTCCGGCGGATGTGGCACACGACACGAATGTGATGACGTTCGCGTACAACCCTCCTGGGGGGACGTGTGTCCAACTGGCGTGGCAGAGGTACTCGAATTCACCGCGGTCCAGACAAGGGGCATGGCCCTGCGTCCACCCCGCCGACTCCGCAGCCCCGGCGCGCCCGGCGGCATGCCGGTGATCGCGCCCATGCCCTCAGCGCGGCCCGCCCGCATCCCGAGCCAGCGTGACGGCGCCGAGGACAGCCTGGCGGCGGGCACGACCGTCGACCATCTGACCGAGACCTACCGGGCGCACTACCGGTCCCTCCTCGGTCTCGCGGCGCTCCTCCTCGACGACACGGCCTCCTGCGAGGACGTCGTCCAGGAGGCCTTCATCCGGGTGCACTCGGCGCGCAAACGCGTCCGGGACCCCGAGAAGACGCTCGCCTATCTGCGTCAGACCGTCGTCAACCTGTCGCGTTCGGCCCTGCGCCGGCGCATCCTCGGCCTCAAGCTCCTCTCGAAGCCGATGCCCGACATGGCGAGCGCCGAGGAAGGCGCGTACGACCAGTTGGAGCGCGACGCCCTGATCAAGGCGATGAAGGGGCTCCAGCGGCGCCAGCGCGAGGTCCTGGTGCTGCGCTACTTCGCGGACATGACCGAGGCCCAGGTCGCCGAGACGCTCGGTGTCTCCCTGGGTTCGGTGAAGGCGTACGGCTCGCGCGGCATCGCCGCGCTCCGCGTCGCCATGGGGGCTTCGGCATGAGCGAGCACGACGACCGGCGGCACCCCGAGGACGAGGGGCGCCCGGACCACGAGCACAGGCAATCGCACGCTGGGAACGGAAATGTGAACCACGGCCCCGACGAACAGCCCGGAACACCGGACATGGACGGACTGGGACCCGAAGGGCTCGGCGGCGACGAGCTGGCACTGCGCCGGCTGTTGCACCAGGCCGTTCAGGAGATCGAACCCTCCGACGGCACCCTGGACCATCTGCGCCGGGCGGTACCGGCGCGGCGCGCCCGCAAGCGGCAGGCCGTGGTCGGCATGGCGGCGGCGGCGCTCTTCATGGGCACGGCGATCCCGGCGTTCGTCCACGTCTCCAACTCCTCGGGGGCGAACGCCGACCCGTCCATCGCGGCCAACAGCTCACAGGCCCAGGGCGGTGCGAACCAGGGCAAGGGATCGGGCGGCGACTCCGGAAAGGACACGGGCGGCCCGGCCGGCACGTCCGCGGGCGACGGCGACAGCGGCAAGACCGAGTCACCGGGCGACAAGGACAAGAACGCGGGCGGCGCCGGCGCGGGCGGCACCGATCCCTCGGCCTCCGCCCCGGCCGCCCTCGCCTGCACCGCGGACCAGCTCGGCGGGGCTTCCGGCACGGCCGCGGCACCGGACGCCACCGGCGCGGTCTACGGCTCCTTCACCGTCTCGAACGTCTCCACCTCCGCCTGCACGGTCACCGGCGCCGGCACGGTCAACACGACCGTCCAGGGCGCGGCGGATCCCGCCAAGGTCGGCGTGGCGACACATGTGGGGGGCGACGCGGCCGCCGGGCTGCCCGACCCCTCCACGGAGGTCACCTCCCTGGTGCTCCAGCCGGGCACCTCGTACGTGGTGAAGTTCGCCTGGGTGCCCTCGTCGACGTGCCCGACCGTGGAGCCCTCACCGGATCCCACCCCGACGCAGGGAGCCACCGACACCGGCGGTACGACCGCCGGCTCCGGCGCGGAGGGCACCGCGCCCCAGCTCCTCGTCGAGGACGGCACGCTGGACGGCAGCGTCGTCGTCTCCAGCACGGCGGCCACCGGCGGCGCGAGCGCGTCGGTCACCGTGGCCAACGCCTGCGCGGGCACGGTGTACCACACGGGGATCCTGGCCTCGTCCTGACGGACGGGTGATCCGTTCGGTACCGGGCGGCGGCGATGGTCGGTCGCCGCCCGGTCAGTCCGCTCAGGCCGTCCCGGACGGCTCGACCGCGGTGGCGGCGGCGTCCTCGGACTCCTTCTCCGGGGTGGCCGGGGCGGCCATGGCTTCGGAGGCGGCCGGGGTTTCGGCGCTGCCCGAGGTCTCCTGGGTGTCCGGGAGCAGTCCCAGTTCGGCGTCGCGGACGAACTCCACCTCGCGGCGCAGCAGGCGGAACCACATGAAGACGACGAAGCCCGCGAAGACGAACCACTCGCCGGTGTAGCCGAGGTTCTGGAACGCCTTGAGATCGAGGCCGGTGTTCGCCGGCGCGGACGGAGGCACCGCCTTCATCCCGGCGTCGGCCTTGTCGAGCGTGATCCACGCGTCGTACGGGGTGTACGGCACGAGGTTGACCAGCGACGGGGCGCTGATCGCGGCCGTCTGCCCCGGGGGAAGCCCGCCGACCGCGCTGACGCCGTTCGAACCGGGGCTCTCGGACGCCTGGAGGGCGCCCGTGACCGTGACCTCGCCGGTCGGCGCGGCCGGGGCCTTCGCCGCGTCCGCCGTACCGGGCAGCCAGCCCCGGACGACGGGCAGCGCCTTGCCGCCGTCGACCCGCAGCATCGTCAGTACGTAGTAACCGCTCCTGCCGTCCAGTTCCCGGCCCGGCACCAGCAGCTGCTTGTCGTACCGGCCCTTCGCGGTGGTCTGCCTGCCGGACGTCTGCGTGGTCACGGGCAGCATCGAGGCCAGCGGCCGGGCCGGGTCCGTTCTGGCCGCCGAGGCCGCCGCGTCCGCCGTCCGGTGGTCCTGCACCCGGTCCTCGAACCGCCCCAACTGCCACGACCCCATGAAGACGCAGAAGGGAATGGCCAACAGCACGAAGACGTTGATCCCCCACCAGCGGGGCGTCAGCAGGAACCGGTACACGCCGTCCACGGTACGGGGCCCCCGAGCCGGACTCGCCCGTGGGGCCCGCTCAGTACCGCTCGGCAAGATGGTCCCGGCCCGCCGGAGGCTCGTACGGCTCGGGCCAGAAATCGGTCACCGTGGAGATACGGCCCGACGCGTCCGCCGTGAAGAACGTGATCGCGTGCATCTCCTCCAGGCCCACGGTGACGCGGGTCCAGGTGACGGCCTGACCGGTTTCGGCTATGACGCGCTCGATCTGAACATGCCAGTCGCCCGGATACTCGCGGTTGAACTCGACGTACCGCTCCCGGCCGCTGATCCGCTCCCGTGTCTGCGGCAGGGTGTAGACGACGTCCTCGGCGAGCAGTTCCGTGAACGCTTCCCAGTCCCGGGCGTCCGCGGCGGCCCAGTAGCTCTCGACGGCCTTGCGTAGATCGGTCATGCGAAAAAGTCTGCACCCCACCACTGACAACGGCCCTGACCTGCGCACACGGCCCGGCGGAACGACCGGCCCCGACCTCGTTTCCCGGAGCGCCGGGGCGGCTCCGCGTGCCGTTCGGCGCCTTGCCGAGCACGCGGGGGCCGCGAGGTTGTCCACAGGCCGGGTGCCTCTCCGGCGCGAGGCGGGCCGGGCCAGGCACTATGGGGCCATGACTGAGAGCACCAGGTCCATCGAGCCGCAGCAGGCCGACATGCCCGACTGGGAGAAGCGCTTCCGGGCACCGCGGGTGTCGCTGCCGGACTGGGCGGAGGACGCCCCGCACCGTTCCCTGTTCGTCTCGAACGCGACGGGGACGTACGAGCTGTACGCATGGGACCGCGCGACGGGGGAGCAGCGCCAGGTCACCCACCGGGCGAACGGCACGACGGACGGGGTGCTCTCGCCCGACGGCGAGTGGATCTGGTGGTTCGACGACAAGGACGGCGACGAGTTCGGCATCTGGCGCCGCCGCCCGTTCGGCGCCGCCCTGGTCGTGGGCGGTGCCGACGAGCCGGCGGTTCCCGGCCTCGACCCCTCCTACCCGGCGGGTCTGGCCATCGCCCGCGACGGGCGTACGGCCGTCGTGGGCCGCTCGACGGACGACGACGGATCGACGATCCATGTGGCCCGTGCCGGTGAGGCCACGGTGGAGATCTACCGGCACCGCGAGTCGGCCGGGGTCGGTGACCTCTCGCACGACGGCTCGCTGATCGCCGTCGAGCACACCGAGCACGGCGACGCGATGCACTCGGCGCTCAGGGTGCTGCGCCCGGACGGTTCGGCGGTCGCCGAGCTCGACGACACCGAGGGCGGCACGGTCGAGCTGGGCCTCGAGGTGCTGGGCTTCGCCCCCGTCGACGGGGACAGCCGGCTGCTCATCGGGCACCAGAGGCGCGGCCGCTGGGAACCCCTGGTGTGGGACGTGGTCACCGGCGAGCAGACCGACCTGAACCTCGACCTGCCCGGTGACGTGGCGGCGGAGTGGTATCCGGACGGCTCCGCCCTCCTCATCGCCCACAGCTTCGAGGCGCGCAGCGACCTGTGGCGCTACGACCTCGCCGCCGGTGAGCTGACCCGGGTCCCGACCCCGCCCGGCACGGTGTCGGGGGCGACGGCCCGCCCGGACGGCACGGTGGAGTACCTGTGGTCGTCGGCGGCCGAGCCCTCGGCGGTCCGTTCGACGACCGGCGAGACCGTCCTGGACCCGCCCGGCCAGAAGTCCCCGGGATCCGTCCCCGTGGAGGACGTCTGGGTCGAGGGTCCCGGCGGCCGCATCCACGCCCTGATCCAGAAGCCGGCCGGGACCACCGGCCCGCTGCCCACCGTCTTCGAGATCCACGGCGGTCCGACCTGGCACGACAGCGACTCGTTCGCGGCGGGCCCGGCGGCCTGGGTCGACCACGGCTACGCGGTGGTCCGGGTCAACTACCGCGGCTCCACCGGCTACGGCCGCGCGTGGACCGACGCTCTCAAGCACCGCGTCGGCCTCATCGAGCTGGAGGACATCGCGGCGGTCCGCGAATGGGCGGTCACGTCCGGCCTGGCCGACCCCGGCCGGCTGATCCTCACGGGCGGTTCCTGGGGCGGCTACCTCACCCTCCTCGGCGTCGGCACCCAGCCCGAGGCCTGGGCCCTCGGCATCGCCGCCGTCCCGGTCGCCGACTACGTCACGGCGTACCACGACGAGATGGAGGCGCTGAAGGCCATGGACCGCACGCTCCTCGGCGGCACCCCGGAGGAGGTCCCCGAACGCTTCGAGGCGTCCTCCCCGCTGACCTACGTCGACGCGGTCAAGGTCCCCGTGTACATCTCGGCCGGTGTCAACGACCCCCGCTGCCCCATCCGCCAGATCGACAACTACGTCACCCGCCTCGCCGCCCGCGAAGCCGTCCACGAGGTCTACCGCTACGACGCGGGCCACGGCTCCCTGGTCGTCGACGAACGCATCAAGCAGGTCCGCCTGGAACTGGACTTCGCGGAGCGGCACCTGGGCAGGTGACACCGGCGCACCGCCGGGGGTCCCGGGGCTCTGACAGAGGGCCCCGGGACCGGGGTGGTGCCGGTCGTGCTCCGGGACCGGGTGGTGCCGGCCGTCCCGGGACCGGGTGGTGCCGGCCGTCCCGGGACCGGGGTGATGCCGGCTGTCCCGGGGGCGTCTGCTGACCGCATGCTCGAGGACTCTGTGCTCGCGGACGCGTGTCCTTGGGCTGCGTGCCCGCGGACCGCGCGCCCTTGGACTGTGTGTGCCCCCGGACCGTATGCCCGCGCAGCCCAGCCCAGCCCAGCCCAGCCCAGCCCAGCCCAGCCCGGCCCAGCCCGGCCTCCGTCCCGTCTACGCCCCTGCGCGCTGCCGGGGCCGTCGGCCGAGCAGTTCCGCCAGGCCCCGCCGCGTCGCGGCGAGGACCACGCGGTCCTCGGGCCGCAGGACATAGGTGGAGGGCAGGTCCCACACCAGCCGGGGACCGCGCGCTCCGGACGCCTGGTCCGCCCGGCGCTCCTCGGGAGTCGCCGTGTCCAGCGCGAGCACGCGCCAGGCCCCCGCCCGGAACGCCTCACCCACCGTGCGCTCCTCCAGCTGCGGATGCCCGGCCACGTCCACCGCGGCGAACAGCAGCACCCGCCGCTCGACGGGAATCGCCCCGAGGATCTGTCTCCCCAGCATCGCCCCCGCGAACGCGGGCGCGGCCAGGTGGGACACGCTGCGGCTCCGGGTGAGCGCGCCGGGATGCGCGGCCCGGAGGGTGCGGTAGACCGCGGTCGCGAAGTCGTCGTCGTACAGCCGAAGCACGACGCGCAGGTCGGGGTTCAGGGTGCGGGCGGAGAGCGCGGCCTCCAGGTTCATGGTGTCCGCGCTGGTCAACGCGAGCAGCGCGTGCGCACGGTGGATCTTGGCGGCCTCCAGCACCCCTTCCTGCGTGACGTCCCCCAGCACCACGGGCACGCGCAGACTCCGTGCCAGCGCGAGCCCCCGGGCCTCCGGATCGGCCTCCACGCACACCACGGGGATGCGCAGCTCACGCAGCCGCGCCAGCACCCGCGTACCGATCTTGCCGACCCCGAGCAGCACCACATGTCCGGACAGCCCGCGGGGCGGCTTCCGCAGGGCGGTCCCGCCGCGGAAGGTGCCGAGCGCCTCGAGCACGGCGGCGAGCAGCACCGGCAGGAGCAGCAACCCGACCAGCCCCGAGCAGAGTTGGAGGATCTGCCGCCCGAGCGACTGCCCGATGGCCGGATCGTTGATGGCGAAGAGATCGAGCAGCGTCAGATAGGTCGCCTGGAGCGGGGGCTCCTTGGTGACCAGCATCGAGGCCACGGCGAGTCCGACCACACACGAGACGAGCCCCGCGAACGACCAGCGCAGCCTCCGGGACAGCAGCGAGCCGAACCACGGGACGACCCCTCGTCCGGGGTTCAGTTCGGGGCCGGAGTACGACACGTTCTCCAGGACGACGGTGCCGCGCCCGGTGGCTGCGGCCACCGCCCTTTCGTCGGGCAGGAGTTGGGGTCCCTGCGTGCCACTGCTCTCGGAACCGTCGGCGCCGGCGGGGTCGTTGGTCGTGGCGGAGAGCAACGCCAGTGTGCACAGACCCGGATCGGCGACCTCGCCCGGACCGGGCGGCGGCCGCTCCACCGCGCGCAGCATCAGCCCGTCGGTCTGGACGACCTTGCTGGTACCGGTCACGGCGGTCGCGGCGAGGGCGGGCGCGGCCGTGTCGGCGTCGGACAGCACGGTGGTGGAGGTGTCGTAGACCTCGGTGTTCCCGCCCGTCGGGGAGGCGTCCGCCCCCGGGGCTCCTCCGGCGGCCAGGGCCGAGGCCTGGTCGAGGAGGGCTTCGATGTGCTGCCCGAGACGCCGGTTGTAGAGCCGCAGAACCAGCCGGATCCGGGGGTTGAGCCGCCGGGCGGTGAGGGCGGCACGGATGTTGGTCTCGTCGTCGTCGTACACGAGGGCGAGCGCGGTGGCCCGATCGACACCCGCGTGGGCGAGCGTGAGCTCGGTGAGTTCGGCGACCTCCACGACCCGCTCGGTTCCGCGCGGCTCGTCGCCCGCGCCGGTTCCTCCCCCGGCCCCTGCCCCTGCCGCTCCCCCGTTCCCGTTGCCGGAAGCCCGGTTGACCGCCGCGGACACCCGGTCGAGCAGGGCGGTGGCCCGCGCCCGCCCGACGACCGGCAGCCGTACGCCGCCCTGCGCGGGCGGCACCACAAGGGTCACCCGCTCGCCGTACACCCCACGCAACTCGGCGGCCAGCCGCTGGGCCAGGGCGTCGTCCCCGGCCACCACCATGTGTTCGGCGGCGTCGCTCGACGCGCTCTGAGACGGAAGATTCCCCACGAAGGAGAAGACTGCCGTACGGATACGGGTGGTTCCAGCGAGGAGACCCGGCGACAAGGGCCGCCGCCCTCCCGGAAGGGACGAAGGGGCCCCTGTGCCGCGGTTTCCCGCAGCATGACTTGCCCTTCGCTCACGTGCCACACGCGGACACGGGTTTTCACACGCCGGACGCATGGGTGGCACCCTCTCGCGCTCACCTTCACACGCTGAGGCTCCGAAGCGACTTGGGCGGGGGCTTGGCCTTTGGCCTGACGGCGGCCGCCCCGGCTCGGGGGACCGGGGCGTCGGAGGAAAGCGTCCGGTAGGCCTCTACGAGCGCCCGGGCCACCCGCCGCCGGCCGGGCACGGAGAGCAACGAAGTAGTGCGGCACGCGCGTTTCCAGAGGCGTCGGTCCTTCTCCGGCAGGGATCCGGCGGACCGGAGTAGTGCGTGTGCAGTAGGACGGATCGCCCGTAGCTGCACGACGACGGAACAGCGCTGGTCCTGGAGTCTTGTGGAAGATTCCCGAGACCAGATGTGGAGACCTTCTGTCATGGCGTCCTTCCTCTACCGGCTGGGCCGGACGGCCTTCCGGAAGCGCCGCTGGGTCCTGTTGCTGTGGGTGGCCGTCGTGGCCGTCGTCGGCTTCAAGGGCCTCACCGCCGCCGCCGGCTCCGACGACTCGTCATCGATGCCCGGAATCGAATCCCGGAAGGCCTTCGACCTCATCGACCAGCGCTTCCCCGGAACCGCGGCGGACGGGGCGAGCGCACGCATCGTGTTCGTCGCGCCGGACGGGCAGAAGGTCACGGCCGCCGACAACCGCGAGGCCATCGAGAAGACGGTCACCGATGTCACCGACGGCGGCCAGGTCGCGAGCGCGGTGAATCCGTTCCGGGCGAACGCGGTCAGCAAGGACGGCAGCACCGCCTACGCGACCGTCACCTACAAGGTGACGGCCAAAGACATCTCCGACGGCAGCAAGAGCGAGCTCCAGCAGGCGCTGAACGACGCGAGGCAGGCCGGTCTCACCGTCGAGACCGGCGGCAACGCCGTGGCCGCGCAGACGGAGGCCGGCGGTGTGGGCGAGGCGGCGGGTGTGCTGGTGGCCGCGCTCGTCCTTCTGGTGACCTTCGGATCCATGGCCGCGGCCGGGCTGCCCTTGCTGACCGCCATCATCGGCGTGGCCACCAGCATGCTCGCCATCACGGCCCTGAGCAGTACCTTCGGCCTGTCGTCCTCGACGGGAACCCTGGCCACCATGCTGGGCCTCGCGGTCGGCATCGACTACGCGATGTTCATCGTCTCCCGCTACAGGGAGGAGCGGGGCAAGGGACACGCCCCGCAGGAAGCAGTCGGCCGGGCCGTCGGTACGGCCGGTTCCGCCGTCGTCTTCGCCGGGCTCACCGTCGTCGTCGCACTCGCGGGACTCTCGGTCGTCGGCGTCCCCATGCTGACCAAGATGGGGCTGGCGGCCGCCGGAGCGGTCCTGTTGTCCGTGGTCATCGCGCTGACGCTGGTTCCGGCGCTGCTCGGGTTCTGGCCGAACGCGGTCCTGCCCCGACGCCTGCGCCGCCGGAACCGCAAGACCGGCGACGCCGACGAGCAGCACCTCGCGACCGCCACCGGCGCGGCGGCCGGCGCCAGGGAATCGAGGTGGGCCCGCTTCGTGCTGTGCCGCCCGCTGCCGGTCCTCCTGCTGTCCGTCATCGGACTCGGAGCACTCGCCCTGCCGGTGGCCGACCTCCAGCTGGGCATGTCCGGCGACGAGGCCAAGCCCACCTCCACCACCGAACGACGTGCCTACGACGCCCTCGCGGACGGTTTCGGTCCCGGCTTCAACGGCCCGCTGACCATCGTGGTCGATGCCCAGGACGCCCCCGACGCGGTGGGAGCGGTGGACACCGTCGCGAAGAAGATCGCTTCGACGGACGGCGTCGTCTCCGTGTCCGAGCCGCGCTTCAACCAGGCCGGGGACACCGCGATCATCTCCGCCACGCCGTCCACCTCGCCCACCAGCGAGGAGACGAAGAATCTCGTCCACACCATCCGAAGCGAGCGCCCGGGGCTGGAAGCGGCGACGGACGCGACGTTCCAGGTCACCGGGACGACGGCGGCCAACATCGATGTCGCGCAGAAGATGCAGAGCGCGCTGATCCCCTATCTGACCGTCGTGGTCGGGCTCGCCTTCCTGCTCCTGCTCGTCGTCTTCCGCTCCGTCCTGGTGCCCGTCAAGGCGGCCGTCGGGTTCCTGCTGTCCGTCCTGGCCTCGCTGGGCGCGGTCGTCGCGGTGTTCCAGTGGGGCTGGGCCGCGGACCTCCTCGGCGTCGAGCAGACCGGCCCGATCATGAGCATGATGCCGATCTTCCTCGTCGGCATCGTCTTCGGCCTGGCCACGGACTACCAGGTCTTCCTCGTGTCCCGCATGCGGGAGGCCTACGTCCACGGACAGACCCCGGGCCACGCGATGGTCACCGGATTCGGCCACAGCTCCCGCGTCGTCGCCGCGGCGGCACTGATCATGATGAGCGTGTTCTCCGGCTTCGTCACCGCCGGGGAATCGATGATCAAGATGATCGGCTTCGGTCTCGCCCTCGCCGAACTCCCTCTCCACTTCTGATCCGGGAACCCCATGACCATCCGAGTGCTCCTCGCCGACGACCACGCCCTTCTCAGGGACACCTTCCGCATCCTGATCAACTCCGCCGACGACCTGGAAGTCGTCGGGGAGGCGTCCGACGGCGCGGAGGCCGTCACCCTCGCCGGGACACTCCACCCCGACATCGTGGTCATGGACATCCGCATGCCCGGCACCGACGGCCTGGCCGCCACGACCGCCATCTGCGCCGACCCCGCCCTCTCGGACGTCCGCATCCTCATCCTCACCACGTTCGAGACCGACGAGTACGTCGCCCGCGCGCTGCGCGCCGGAGCGAGCGGTTTCCTCGGCAAAGACGTCACGGCGGACGCCCTTCTCGACGCGATCCGCACCGTCGCGGACGGCGACGCGCTCCTGTCCCCGGCCGCCACCAAGATGCTCGTCAGCCGCTTTCTGGTCACACCCGAGCCGGCCGCCGGCACGGGGTTGCCGGAACAGCTCAGCTCCCGCACCGCACGCGAACGAGAAGTGATGATCATGGCCGCGCGCGGCATGTCCAACACGGACATCGCCGACACGCTCTGCCTCAGCCCATTGACCATCCGCACCCACATCCAACGCGCCATGACCAAACTCCACGCCCGCGACCGGGCACAACTCGTCGTCGCCGCCTACCAGTCGGGGCTCGTGCAATCCGGGCCACCCGCCGCTCCCTGACTCTCACCGGGAAGCACAGGAAGCCGCTGCCGTGCCGGCAGGGAACACCGATGATCCAGACGACCAGCGTTCCGGCACGGATGTGACACGCGCGACCTCGGGCCGGTGTGTCCCTCACCCGCTGCAATGGTCCGCAGGTGTGCCGTGCGCGTATCGGTCAGAAGGGAGGTTCGAGGTCGCCGCGACCATCGCTGTGCGGTCCCCGGTCCTCGGCTTCCTCCGAAAGAGGCTCCGGGCCGGGCGGATCGTGGCCCCATGCCTTGAGGGCCCTCCACGCGACGCGGCGGTCGGGTTCGTCGCTTCCGGCGTCCAGTACGCGGCGCGCGTGCACGGCGAGGTGAGCACGGTGCCCGGCGAGCGCGGGGTGTTCGGCGAGGAGGAGCGCGGCGACGACGGCGGCTTCGCGCACGTCCTCGTGGCTGTCATGCAGGAAGGGCGCGACGGCCCGATAGAGCGTCGGGCGCAGGTCCCGGAAGGCCGCCACGGTGGTGCAGCGGGTGAGGAAGCCCGGACAGTACTCCTCGTTGCGGGCGACGATCTCGTCGGAGGCGTCGTGAAGCGTGGAAGCCAGCCAGCCCAACAACGTCGCGCGGATGGGGACGTCGCGATAGGGCCGACGGGTCAGAGCCGCCGGGTGGGTGAGGATGCCGGCGACGTACATGACGGCGGGGGCGGTGGCTTCGTAAACGGTGTTCTGATGGCCGACCAGCTCACCCAGCTCCCACAAGGCGGTGACCTGGACCTTGGGATCAGGCTCCAACAGCCGTACCAGAACCCCGGGAACGTCCTCACCGGACCCGAAAGCCGTCGGGAGCGAACCCCAGTCGGTATCCGCCAGGACAACCTGATAGGGCGGCAGGTCAGTCTCGCGGGGCGCCCCGGCACGGGAACGACTGTGGGTCACGGGCCAAACCTAGACCAGACTTCTGACACCATCCCCTCCCCGTCCGGTCACTCGGTCTACGGTCCTGCCGTAAGCCGCTGCCGCGCGTGTGGCAGCGGCCTACGGCAGGACCGCATGCACCCGAACCCGCATCAGGCCCATCGTTTCAGGCGTGCACCAGGCGGACGGTGCCGATCGCTATCCCGATCACTCCGAGGACCGCACTCGTGGCCCTCAGTACCACGGGCGTGAGGACGGCGCCGACCCTCGGATGATTCGCCACACCGCGGTGAAGTCGCTCAGCGGCGCCGCCCGCATTGAGCGCCACCAGCATCAGGGCCATCCCGAACCCGAGGTCGTATACCGCTCTGCTCCACGCACTCATTGCGTTCCCCTTCCAGGTCGCGCCCATTTTGCAGGTCTGCTCGATCGGTCGGTCCTGTGGGGACGGGGTTGGACTTTGACATGCGGATCTCCGTGGTGAGCGGAGGCCCGGGTGTCAACGATGATCGGCAGTTTTGTACGTGCGTGCGCCGGGGACAGCGAGGTCTGTCATGGTCGAGGCGCATGGCAGGATTCCTGGATGACCGCTTCCCCGCGCACCGTCGAAACTGTCTCCACGGTGGCGACCGATGCCGGAATGCTGGCTCTGTGGGACCCCCGACGCTTCACCGGCATCGTCGATTACGACACCTGGGATCCGCAGCTCGGTGAGGACGAGGACGTTGAACGGCACATCCGTATCGGTGCCCTCGTGCCCATCAACATCCGAAGCGACGGTGCCTTCGGGGTGCTGGTCCGCACCGGGGAAGTCGGCCTGCTCGCGCGGCTCACGGAGCGGGAGAGCAGGCACCGCCTGGTTACCTCGGACGCCTACCTTCTCCATTCGTCGGGGCAGGTGTGGCTCAGCGGCGTCGAGGCGGTGGGTGCCGAGGTGTGGCCCGGTACCGTCCAGTGCGATCTGCCCGCCGGCCGCTATTCGGTAGTGATCCACTTGATCGCGTGGGAGGACGAACCGGGCAGCGTCGACGAGGACGGCACTCCGTCCGAGACCGCTCTCTCCGACTTCGTCGTCCTCATCAACCCCGCCATGCCGGAACAGGACACCTTCCGCTCGGCAGTGGAGACCTTCGACCAGCCGGAAGGCTGACCGCCTGCGTAGGACGTCAAGGACCACGCGGCGTCAGACCGTCGGCCTTCTCGACGGCCCGGACGGAGCCGAGGACATCCCACCCGCCTGGGCCACGGCCGGCATCTTCGGCACCGACCAACGAGGGCCGTAGACACTCAGGAATCGATGGTCACGCAGTTGGACACACGGCAACGCCAGAGGGCCCTTACCGATCCGGTAAGAGCCCTCTGAACTGCTATCCAGCTGTCGGGGTGGCGGGATTTGAACCCACTACCTCTTCGTCCCGAACTCTCGGCGGGACGGTCATCGATGGTTCTCGAGCTGCTCAATCAGCCGTGGATGGGTTTTGAGGTGCATCCTCGGGCACTGAGGTTGCTGTACTTCCGTGCTGTACGGCTTCGAGTTTTTGACGGGCACCAGCGAGGTTGTTGCGGCTGGTGAGGGTGCGGGGGTGGGTGTCGCCTAGGACTTGCTCGCACTGGGCGAGGAGGGCCTCGTACAGGAAGATGGCCCGTCTCAGGTCCCCCACCGACTGGTAGGCGTAAGCGAGGTTGTTGCGGCTGGTGAGGGTGTCGGGGTGGGTGTCGCCTAGGACTTGCTCGCACTGGGCGAGGACGGCTTCGTGCAGGGGGATGGCCCGCTCCAGGTCCCCCGCCGACTCGTAAGTGCTGGCGAGGTTGTTGCGGCTGGTGAGGGTGTCGGGGTGGGTGTCGCCCAGGACTTGCTCCCGTTGGGCGAGGGTGGCTTCGTGCAGGGGGATGGCCCGCTCCAGGTCCCCCGCCGACTCGTAAGTGCTGGCGAGGTTGTTGCGGCTGGTGAGGGTGTGGGGGTGGGTGTCGCCCAGGACTTGCTCGCACTGGGCGAGGACGGCCTCGTACAGGAAGATGGCCCGTTTCAGGTCCCCAGACGCCCGGTAGGCACCGGCTAGGTTGTTGCGGCTTTGCAGGGTGTCGGGGTGAGTGTCGCCCAGGACTTGCTCCCGTTGGGCGAGGGTGGCTTCGTGCAGGGGGATGGCCCGCTCCAGGTCCCCCGCCGACTCGTAAGTGCTGGCGAGGTTGTTGCGGCTGGTGAGGGTGTGGGGGTGGGTGTCGCCCAGGACTTGCTCCCGTTGGGCGAGGGTGGCTTCGTGCAGGGGGATGGCCCGCTCCAGGTCCCCCGCCGACTGGTAGGCGCCAGCGAGGTTGTTGCGGCTGGTGAGGGTGTGGGGGTGGGTGTCGCCCAGGACTTGCTCGCACTGGGCGAGGGTGGCCTCGTGCAGGGGGATGGCCCGTCCCAGATTCCCCGCCGCCTCGTAGGCGCCAGCGAGGTTGCTGCGGCCGGCCAGGGTGTGGGGGTGGGTGTCGCCCAGGACCTGCTCGCACTGGGCGAGGACGGCCTCGTGCAGGGGGATGGCCCGCTCCAGGTCCCCCGCCGCCCGGTAGGTGTTGGCGAGGTTGTTGCGGCTGGTGAGGGTGTCGGGGTGGGTGTCGCCCAGGACCTGCTCGCACTGGGCGAGGACGGCCTTGTGCAGGGGGATGGCCCGCTCCAGGTCCCCCGCCGCCCGGTAGGCGCCAGCGAGGTTGTTGCGGCTGGTGAGGGTGTCGGGGTGGGTGTCGCCCAGGACCTGCTCGCACTGGGCGAGGACGGCCTCCAGCAGGGGGATGGCGCGTCCCAGATCCCCGGCGGCGTAGTAGGCGCTGGCGAGGTTGTTGCGGCTTTGCAGGGTGTTGGGGTGGGTGTCGCCCAGGACTTGCTCCCGTTGGGCGAGGGCGGCCTCGTACAGGGGAATGGCGCGGGCCGTGTGGCCTTGCTGGTGGAGCCGATGGCCAACAGTCTCGTATGCGCTGGTGAGCGGGGTGTTGTGCTGTTCGGGTGGTCTGGTGGCGGCGAGGGTGACGAGGTGGGGGGTGAGGGTGTCCCACTGCCCTTCGGTAGGGGTGTCGTGGCCTGCTGGCGGGGTCAGGCTGCGGAGTACCGCCTGTTCGGCACGATCGCGTCCTTGCAGGTGCCGGGGCGGCTGAGTGCCGTCGGTGCTCTGCGGGGCGCGTAGGACTGCCTGGACCAGGCGGTGGACGCTCAAAGTGGTGCCGGTGTCGGTGACCATGCTGTAGGCGGCAAGGGTTCCGACGGCTTCGGCGATGTCGTCCGGGTCGGTGCCGGGCGGGGTGAACAGGCTGTGGGGGATGTCGTCGGGTGCCAGCCAGGCAGCGGTGTACAGCACCTCCACGGCCAGCGGATCGGCCTCCTCCAGCGTGTGGAGGGTGACGTCCCAGATGCGGGCGAGGGTGCGTTCGGTATCGGTGCCGTGGGCGGTCTTGGCAAGTTTGGTGTTCAGCCGACGGCGGTAGGAGTCCAGGCTGATGCCGCGGTTCTGGGCCAGATAGGCGCCGGCCTGCTTGATCGCCAGTGGGAAGTACCCCAGCTCGACGGCAAGGGACCGGGCTTCGGTCTGCTCCCGGGGCGTGGGGCTCTCCTTGAACACGAGCCGGCACAGCAGGGTGGTGGCGTCGTCGGGGTCGAGGTTGCCCAGGGTCAGAGTGGGGGCGCTGTCGGGCCAGCCGGTGGTGCGTCGGCTGGTGGCGAGGTGATGGCCTCGGTGGAGTGCACCGGTGTACGGGACGAGATCGTCGGGGTTCTCCACGTTGTCGTAGACCAGCAGCCAGCCTGGATGCCAGGCGAGCCACTGCATCGCCCACGCCACCTGCGCTCTTCGCCCTGCGGTGGCGGACCAGCCGGGGACCAGGGTGTGGGTGAGGCCGGTGAGGGAGGTCTCGATCTCGTCGGAAGACGCGGCGTTGATCCACCAGATCAGGGCGTAGTCGCCACGGTGTCGGTGGGCGTAGTGCAGGGCGAGCGTGCTCTTGCCGATCCCGCCGAGACCGTGCACGGTCCCGCTCTGGGTGATCGCACTCTCGTGTCGGCTGGTCAGGGTGCGCCGTAGCCAGTCCAGTTCTTCCTCCCGCCCCAGGCAGAGGGCGATGGGGGGAAGATTGGAGGTGCCTGGGGCCGCCGTGACCTTGCTCGGTGCGTGCAGTGCCTCGGCCGGCAGTACATCGCCTGTGAAGGCGTTACCGATCTGCTCGGCGGCGATCGACCTCGGTCCGGCCGCCTCGATTCCCAGCCGAGACCGATCCCTGTCCGTACTCACGGCTGCGGCGCGGTGTGACCATCACCCGTGATGGCAGTACCGATGTGCTGAGCGGCGATCGACCGCTCACCGGAGGCCGTGACATTGACCGTGCCTGGCGCGAGAGCGGGCAGTACGGCGGCCAGTTCCTCCCGAAGGGCGGGGTCGTTCTGCAATGCCTGCCTGAGGAGTCGGCTCAGCACGGCCGTGGAGTACGCGTCGTCCTGCTCGTCGGCGGCCTCACCCACCACCCGTTCCAGCTCCGCCTGGCCCGCTTCGTCCCGGTGCCGCCAGACCAGTTGAAGAATCCGTTGCCCGAGGCTGACCGTGGCATCGGCCGCAGCATCCTGCGCACGGGTCAGCACCGCTACCCCGTATGCCCCCACCGCCGCCGTCACGGCCGGTCCCGCCTGCCCAACCAACTGCACGATCTCAGCATCCACTTGATCCCCAACCCTGCGTGGCTCCGAACGAACTCAGCCTAGAGCGACGTTCTGCGGTTGAGGTCAAAAAGCCCGAATCGTCTAAGGCGGCTACCCCGAACCCGTCGCCGGTCACCGACCCGAGCATGGCTGACCGAGACTCGTCGACCGCGGCCTTGTAAGGGCGGATGGACGAGGTAGCTCTCGCGCCCAGGTCACACGGGCTCTAGCAACAGCCCAGCTCACTCGTGCATCTCGACTGTGGTGAACCGTCGTTGACCGTGGTTGACCGCCCGATGTGGCACGACTGTGGCACGTTCCGAGTGACCCGGCACTTAGAAGGCGCCTGCCGCGTCGCGCGAGGCACCCCCTCTGACCTGCACCGCTCCCCCGCCCTGACGCTCCATTGGCTGACCCTCGACACGCATTCGACAGGGTCCGCGGTTCGCTACGGTCGCCGGTAGACCTCGGGGTCGAATCCCTCCCCGGGTGACCTGGAGAAGCTCACATAGACGGGCTGCTCAGGATCGCCCACCTGCAGATCGGCAAACTGATCCACATCGTGATTGGCGAACCGGTGCAGATACTGGAGGAACAACTCCAACTCCGCTTTGGACAGTGGCTCGTCGTGCCGCTCATTGCGCATGCATGCACGATACGAGCAGAGCTCGAAGGGGCTTTCCAGAGCCGCCGACTTGCAGCGTCCTGCACCCATGGCGCCAGCTCCGGGGGCACCGCATTAGGAGTTCGATCGCTGCTCGGAACTGTCGGGAAGTCACCCGGTCATGCCAGCCGTGTAGGACCGCCTGGGGATGTTGGCGTCCGGGGTCGTTGATGTCGCCTGTGGATGTCAGAACGGTGCAACCGCACGCGCTCGCTGGCACGATGATCCTGTGGTTGACCTGGAGCGCATCAAAGCAGCGAGCGTGGCGTACTTCCGATCTCTTGATGAGGGGGCCGCCCTCCGGCACCACTTCCGCCATGCCGACGAGGAGGGCGGCTTGTGGTACTTCGAGGCCGTACCCGACCGCGGCGAATTGATCGCCATCAAGCAGGCCGAGCTGACTCCGGCCGGTCGACTCCACCGGTACAGCTGGGAGCAGCTGGAGGACGAGCACGGCTTCCTGACAGACCAGGCGCTCGACCCCGAAGAGGATCCGCTGGAAACCATCCCGGCCGAAGAGTTCCAGCAGGTATGGAACCAGTGAGTGAGCTGGACATCCGCCTTGTAAGTTCGCTCCGAACTCCCTTTGGTCGCTGCTTTCGCCTGACGTGACGGCTGTACGGAGTCGCTGGCGTACGCCCTCGTCCGGCGTCGTTGATGTCAGCCATGGATGTCAGACACCTTCTGATCCGTAGCTCTACAGATTGGTTTCTGACGGTCATGCCGATTGTGATACGGCTGCGCAAGAGCACCAAGGTCAACAAAGGACTGTTAACCGCAGGCAACTGGCTGACTACGTCGGCACTTCTGAGTATGTGTACTCATGCGTGGCATGTGCTGGCTCGGCCTGCTGGGCCGCAGACAATCGGCAAATCGGCGACCGCGAACAGAGCGGGGTGGGTATGAAGCGCGGGAAGGAGCCGTCAACCGGCCGACAGGTGGTGATAGGCACGGCACTGCTCGTCAGCGACATCGTCGTCATCGTCGGACTGCTGTTCGGCTATGGATTCGCGGGATGGTCCGACGACGGGAGCGATGCAGTCGAGGCGCAGATGTTCGCCCGCCGGACTACCTGGTGCCTGGCCGTCGGCGCCGTGGTCACGGGCGGGGGTCTTCTGGCCCTTCGATGGCGCATCCCCAGTGCGGTGCAGATCATCGTCCTGGGGATCGGGGCGCTCAAGTTCCACGCCCTCGCCGCCCCTCACTAGCGCGCGGCGTCAGGCCCTCCGAGTCGCGGGCACCGGCGGGACGGCGATAGCCGGCACACGGCTTGGAAGCACTGCCTTGCGCCCCGAGCGGGGCCAGCAAAGTGACCCTCGCGTACCTCAGTAGCCGAAGAAGTGCGGGGCCGGGTCTCTGACCTGCACCCCTGCAATCGCCCAACGCTGCGACCTGCGGCTTAGCCGTCGACGGTTGTCAGCGTTGGTCGTCGTTGAGCACCCTCGGACGGCCCAGAGACGGCCCGGCGGGTGCTCAACACGATGACGGATGAAGCCCCTTGATGCCAGGGGCCTGCTTTGAGAGATAGATCGCTCTTGGCGCGCTTCGTCACCGCCGGAGCCGTGGACCTGAAATTTCGCCCTGGCAGGGGGAGGAGCATCGGGTTTGACACCCCGCTGCAAGAACGGGCCTCGGGTTGGTGGCGGGCCAAGCCTCAGCGGTTCGTGCTGGTGGGCTCACCGAGGGCGGCGCGTACCCAGTCGTGAGTGGGTCCGGGATCGAGGGCAACGAGCAAATCTGTGAGCGAGCCGTCCCAGCTTCGCCTTGCACGGTCGGCGGCGCCTGCGACGACCATCTGCCGCGTGTCCTGGTCCTCACAACGGACCAGCGCGATGGCCGCGTGTGGGCCGGCTTCGGCGAGGATCTCGTGGGCATGGTGTGCATCTGCCCGTAGGTGTCCTTGACGCACGTGTGCGGCGTGGGCCTCGCTCTTGGCCCCTTGGAACATCGACCGGAGTCCCATGAGGCCGATCGTCCATGCGAGCGAGAGGGACATCAGGGTGTAAGTGAGGTCATTGGCTGTCATCACGCGAGCCCGTGTCAGCTTCAGTGATCCGTCGGTGTTGGCGCCGATGACGACAGCAGTCGTTCCGCCCTTGCGGGCCTTCTTGCGAAAGCCTCGCCCGAGCGATGCCAGCATGCGTTCGGCGTCACGGTGTGCATCGAAGCTGGCGATGACCACCGATTCTTGCCCAGATTCCGCGACCGGGTCGGGGTCGGGGTCGGAGGTCATGTGCGCCTCCTCCGCGGATGAGTGACCGGATCAAGACCTGACTACCGGCACGACCATGCGCGGGGCGGGCCTACCCCTACATACCAACACGTATCGAGCAGTGGTGCAGCCGTAGCGCGTTTTGGCACGGAAGTGGCACGCCCCGCGGCCCCTCGATGCGAACTATGGGCACGGTGGTCACTGAGGCCTGCGAGGCACGCCAGACGGTCGCCTACGGCCGATGGCAGTCGGGGCTGGCCGTGATGGTTGCGGTACTTCGCTGCTGTACAGCCACCTGCCTGCTGGCTGGCCACCGCTTTAGGAGCGAGGTGGGGTAGTTCAGGTCTGACCTGTGGGTTTCCATCCTTGGCACGGCATGGGGCCGTGGACTGGCCAGTCAGATGTCCAGCCGCTGCGGATCACCGGGGACCGTCCGTATCCAGGAGCGCAGTTTCCAGCAGACTGCGACGGGCCCTACGAGCATTGAAAGCATCCACAGGCCCACGCTGGCAGGGGAGATCATGTAGTACTCCCACCGCTCCGGAAGCAGGGCTGGAAGGGCGATCGCTACCACGAGGGCAAGCCATGTGCCTATCACCGTGAGCACGGCCTTAGACACGATTACTGCTCTCCGCATTGAACCCCCGCCTTCGATGTTCTCCCCCGGCCGTAGGTTACATCGCAATTTTTGAGGTCTGGCCTCATCTTTATCAGGTCAATCACAGGGCCCTGACAGCGCCGACCAACCGCCTCCGCGTCTCGCTCGATCGTCCGATGAGATCCAGCGTCGACCGCTCATGTTCGTGCCTGTTGGTGTCAGCGGCTGATGTCAGCCGAAGTCAAGCCTTTGACTTGTGACCGCATGGCAGATCAGCGCTGCGCCCTGCGACTCAGCTGTTGACGGTTGTCGGCACTGGTTTCTCGAGGAGGGTGAATGACTTGGGCGCGCCGACCGGCTGCGGTTTGCCTGCCTTGCGGCCAACGATCCGGTAGCCAGCATCCAGGTAGTAGGCGTTCAGACGCGCATTGTCGGCCAGGCAGTCCAGGCGCACAGCTCCTCTGCCCGCCGCAGCAACGCGGCGCTCCGCAGCACGCAGCAGGAGCCGCCCCGTTCCCGGCTGAGCACTGTTGCGGTCCACCATCAGCCGATGCACGTAGCCAGCCACGGGCGGCTGCGGTCCCCAAGCGTCCTCGTCTTCCCACCACAGCTCCCAGGCCCCGGCCACGCGGCCGTCGGCCTCGGCGATCCAGACCTCACCACTCGTCATGGCCCAGCGGAAATGCTCCTCACCCAACTGACCCGGCTGCCACTGGCCGGTGATGCCGTGAGCGAGCATCCAGTGGGCAGCGTCATCGCGCAAACGAACCAGCGTGGCAAGGTCGGCGTCCTCGGCGAGGCGGAAGTGCAGATCATTCACGTCGCGATACTCGCACGGGCCCACACAGGCGCCCACTACCGTCTCTTGCTCACGGTCTTGAAAACCGTCGTGGCGCGAGTCACCGTGGGTTCAAATCCCACACCCACCGCGCAGGTCGAAGGCCCCTGACCAGGAACATCGGTCGGGGGCCTTCGTCGTGTCAGGTGCCCGCGGCTGCCCGATGTTCCCCGTGGTTTCCCGGTCTATCGGGCACGCAAGGGGCACGGCTCAGTCTGAAGCCTGCAACTCGTGTGTGAGATCGCAAGCGTCTCGCTCCAGGTGCAGACGACGGAGCTCTCGTAGCTCAGAGAAGGGGAAGGGGTGCTCTACCCACTTCTTCCGGTACCCGTCTTCGCCGTGCAGCCGTAGAACATCTTGCGCCGCTTCCGTGACCACGTGGCTGAAGGCGGTGCGCGACTGCTTTGAGCTCCACAGAAGGGTGCCGTCAGCGTCCGGCAGATCGAAGCTCTTGTACATGTCGGGGAACCGGTAGATATCGATCTCGACGGCTGCCTCACGGCGGCTGAGGACCCACCTCACTTCTGCGGGCTCCAGGTCGAACGAGAACGTCTGAGTAGCGGTGGGGCCATACAGCCCTGCAACGCCAGTGAGTAGATCAGCAAGGGCGTTGGTGCAGTAGCTCGGACTGCTCTTGTGCTCCGACTCACCATCAGTGATCTGGCATGTTGCCCAACCTGATCCGGTCAGAATCCAACTGAACTGGAGATCACTCGACATCTGGTCCCTCCCCTGATCGTCTGCGGAGACCGTACATACCTCCCCGACCCACCACTCACCCCGGCTCCCATCCCGTCTGCCGTCGGCCCACACACCGTGGAGCGGGCGTGGTTCAGGGCGTCAAGGTGGAGCGCCCTGCCGGACGAACGACTGTGAGGATTGGTCGTGGCATCGCTCGGCGGCCTGACCCACCGAACGATTGACGCTTCGGGCTGTCCTTTCAAGGAATTGTCGGCCGGCCGGGCGGTGCCGCTCTGCGCGCGGCCGGCCGGGCGTCTGTGACCTCATAGGAGCCCGGCCAAAGGTCCCGTCACAGTCTTGTCCTGGCGCCCGACCGGCCCGTGCGATCTCTCGCGTACCGCACGGAAGGACGGCAGGTACCGGCATGACGGACCAGATCGCGGTGGTCGGCGGGGTGGACACCCATACCGACTTCCACCAGGCAGCGGTGATCGACAGCATCGGCCGACACCTGGCCACCGCTCCGTTCCCCACCACCCCCGACGGCTATTGCCGCCTGCTGGAATGGATGCGCATGCACGGCGACGTGCTCGCCGTCGGGGTCGAGGGAACCGGCGCCTTCGGCTGCGAACTCGCCCGGTTCCTCCGGGCGAGCGAGGTGACCGTGGTCGATGTCGACCGCCCCGACCGCAAGGCCCGGCGGGCCAACGGCAAGTCCGACCCCGTCGATGCCTATGCCGCCGCGACCGCCGTGCTGTCCGGCCGCGCCCACGGCCGGCCCAAGACCCGCGACGGCATCGTGGAGGCCATCCGGTCCCTGCGGGTGGTCCGCCGCTCGGCCGTCAAGTCCCGCACCCAGACGATCAACCAGATCCGCACGCTCATCGTCTCCGCCCCCGCCGAGGTCCGGGAACGCCTGCGCAGCCTGCCCACCTACCAGCTGATCGAGCAACTGGCCCGCTCCCGCCCCGGCACGGACCTCGCCGACCCGACCTGCGCAGTCCGAACCGCCTTACGGCGTCTGGCCCCGCCGCTACCAGCACCTCACCCAGGAGATAGCCGAGGCCGACGCCGAACTCGCCCCCCTGGTCGCGCAGGCAGCTCCCGGGCTGATGGATCTGATCGGCGTGGGCACCGAGACAGCCGCCCAACTCCTGATCACAGCAGGCGACAATCCCGACCGGCTGAAGTCCGAAGCCGCCTTCGCCCACCTGTGCGGGGCAGCCCCCGTCTCCGCCAGTTCCGGACGGACCAACCGCCACCGCCTCAACCGTGGCGGCGACCGCCAGGCCAACCATGCCCTCCACACGATCGCCCTCGTGCGCATGCGCTACGACTCCCGCACCCGGCTCTACGCCGCGCGACGCACCGCCGAAGGCATGTCCAAGAAGGACATCTTCCGCTGCCTCAAACGCTTCATCGCACGAGAGGTCTACAAGCATCTGGCCAGCACGAACATTCCACAACTGCACCTCCCACAGGCCACTTGACGCCCTATAGGAGCTTCCTTGACGCCCTGGGCCGCGACTGCTCGGCTCTGCCTGGGTCGACGGCGGACGGGATGGGAGCACTCCGCGCACGCCACACTCGGCCGGCACTCGCGAACGGCGCCCCCTCCATCTCGGAGTCTGAGCGCCCCCGCCGGAGGCAGGTTCTGGCCGTTGCCGCGTTCCTGCGGTGCTCGACTCATGGCCAACGGCCCTATCCACCTGTGGGCGCGCGTCGGCGCAGCGCGGGCGGAGCGGGCCGAAGGCAGGAGCGGCGCCCGCAGCGGAGCCGGGAGCGCGCCCGGCGGAGCGGAGCGCAGCCGGGGCTTGAACCAGTGAAGAAAGTTTGAATCACGTCGTGATCGTGCGGCAGTCCCAATCGGCTCAGGGAGAACTGACTGAGCAGTGGGAGGAGTCGTTGGCGGCACGGTCCGCCATGCACCGACGGTCACCGGTGCGCGCTCTCGATGGCTTGCTGAGAGCGCGCCAGGAGTGAAGCCCCGGGAGTGGAATTTCTTGATCCACTCCCCGTTTACTCCCCAGAAGCCCTGGAGAACGAGTCAGGGCCGGTTCCCCGTGAAGGAAAACCGGCCCTGACCTGGTGTTTTAGCTGTCGGGGTGGCGGGATTTGAACCCACGACCTCTTCGTCCCGAACGAAGCGCGCTGCCAAGCTGCGCTACACCCCGATTGTCGCTGCTCTCGCGGCGACGTCGTTTACTTTAGCCCACCGTTGGCCTGAGACGAAATCCGGTTTTCTGGGCGCCGGAGGCGGCGTCGGACCGGGTCGGGGCGCACGTGGTCGAGGACGACGATGAGGAGGGCCAGGGCGTAGAAGGCGACGCCGAGGATGGCGGTGTTGCCGAGGACGCCCCCGTAGCCGTGCCGGTCCACGTCGACGAAGGGGTAGAGGTAGCGCGCCGGGGTTCCGGGCGTCAGCATCGTGCCGCGGGCGAGGCAGAAGGCCAGGTAGGCGAGGGGGTAGATCAGCCACGTCGCCGCGTTGCGCAGCGCCAGCGGGGTCGGGCGGGTCAGCAGCAGCCAGTCGAGGACCACGGCGATCGGCGTGACCGTGTGGAGGAGCTGATTGGCGACCGCGTGCCAGCCGGAGAGCGTGTCGTTGCCTCCCGTCATGGAGAACGGGGTCGACTGGTTCGCCAGGATGAGGTGGTAGACCAGGCCCGTGATCGAGACGTAGATCAATGTGCCGCCGGTCAGCACCCCGGGCAGGGGCCTGCGTGCCGACCAGGCCCGGCGGGCGGATGCCGCGAAGACCACGGCGACGAGCAGATTGGTCTGGATCGTGAAGTAGCTCAGCACCCGGGCCGGGGAGCCCAGCTTCATCTCGATGGCCACGCCTGTCATCGCCGCGATGGCCACCAGGACGCGGTAGGCCGCCGCGGCCGGGCGGCGGGAGGGAGCCACCACCGCCGTCGCGGGGACGAAGGAGCGGGTCGACGGGAGGATGCCCGGTATCGCGGGGAGATCGGGTATGTCCCTGGGCATAGGGGTGATCATGCCCTCACGCTAAGCGGATCGGGGCATTTGGGCGATATGGGTCGACCGTGTGGGTTACGCGGCCGTTCGGTGACGTCCTGCGGTGACGGCGCCCTGCGGTGACGTCCTACGTCCTGTGGTGATGTCGCCCGGTGGCGTCGCCACACCGACGTCGGCGCCGTCCGCGGCGCCCCGCGGTGACGGTTCGTGTCGGCGGGACTCTGTGGCGTCTTCGGTCTGTGGCCGTCGAGCGGGTGTCTTCACGGGTTCGCCCGGCCCGGCGGAATTCATCCCCGTTCCGGGCCGCCCGGCCATGACGTGACCGGGCGGCGCTGGGCCGGCCATGGTGCGCCCCCGACCCCGACCCCGACCAGGGCACCGGCCGCCGACCCTGGCTGCAGCCCGCGACCGCCTTCGCCCCTGGGCCCCCGGAACCCCTACGCCCGCTCCACCAGCGTCAGCAGTGACGCCTCCGGCGGGCAGGCGAAGCGGACCGGTGTGTAGCGGCTCGCGCCGCAGCCCGCCGAGACGTGCATGTACGAGGTCCGGCCCTCCGCCGTATGCCTGGAGAGGCCCTTGACGCGGTCCGTGTCCAGGTCGCAGTTGGTGACGAAGGCGCCGTAGAAGGGGAGGCAGATCTGGCCGCCGTGGGTGTGGCCGGCCAGGATCAGGGGGTAGCCGTCGGCCGTGAAGGCGTCCAGGCTGCGCAGGTACGGGGCGTGCACGACGCCCATCGAGAAGTCGGCGGACGCGGACGGGCCGCCGGCCACGCGGGCGTAGCGGTCGCGCTTGATGTGCGGGTCGTCGAGGCCGGTCAGCTCGATCTCCGTGCCCTCTATCTTCAGCGTCCCCCGCGTGTTCGTCAGGTTCAGCCAGCCCGCGGTGTCGAAACCGTCGCGCAGGTCCTCCCACGGGTTGTGGACGGCGCCCACGACCGGCTTGTTGCCGTTCAGCCCGTGACGGCCCGCCGCCTTCTCGAACAAGTAGCGGGCGGGGTTGCGGAGTGTGGGGCCGTAGTAGTCGTTCGAACCGAAGACGTAGGCGCCGGGGAGCTCCATCAGGGGACCGAGCGCGTCCAGCACCTCGGGCACGCCCTCCGGGTCCGAGAGGTTGTCCCCGGTGTTGATCACGAAGTCGGGGCGCAGTCCGGCCAGGGAGCGCAGCCAGCGCTGCTTCTTGCGCTGTCCGCTCACCATGTGGATGTCCGAGACCTGAAGAATGCGCAACGGCCGCATACCCGGCGGCAGGACCGGAACGGTCACCCGCCGCAGGCGGAAGGAACGGGCCTCGAACCCCGCCGAGTACAGCAGACCGGCGGCGCCCACCGCCGTGATTCCCAGGGGTACTCCGTATCGCGCGCGCATACTCCCATCGTGTCAGACTCCGGTGAGCGCTCTTGACCGCCTGTGGACAGCCCCGGCAACCCCGTCCGGGACAGCGGGAGAAGGCGGTTCCGGACCGGCCGCCGGTCCCCGGTCGGGGCGGCGCCGCGAAATCAACGGGCGTCCGCGTCACCGCACCTGCGACACTTGACGGCATGACCACGCTCAAGTCGAAGTTGCAGGAAGACCTCAACGCCGCGATCAAGGGGCGCGACGAGCTCCGCTCCTCGACGATCCGGCTGACCCTCTCCGCGATCACCAATGAGGAGGTCGCGGGCAAGACCAAGCGCGAACTCTCCGACGACGAAGTGCAGAAGGTGATCGCCCGCGAGGCGAAGAAGCGCCGTGAGGCCGCCGAAGCCTTCACGCAGGGCGGGCGCTCCGAGTCGGCCGAGCGCGAGCGGGCGGAGGGCGAGATCCTCGCCGTGTACCTGCCCAAGCAGCTTTCCGACGAGGAGCTTCGGCAGATCGTCGCCCAGGCCGTCGAGGAGGCCAAGGCGGCCGGTGCCGAGGGCCCGCGCGCGATGGGCGCCGTCATGAAGATCGTGAACCCGAAGGTGGCCGGGCAGGCCGAGGGCGGCCGCGTCGCCGCCGTCGTGAAGCAGCTGCTCGCGGGCTGACGCCATCGCCGATGGGGCCTGTACGGGTCCGGTCGCGCCCGCCGCGCGACACCCGAAGCGCTTGACGCCGAACGCCCCGTGGGCCAGGTCGATTCCTGGCCCACGGGGCGTTCGCGCGTCTGCTCCCGGCGTACGGGTCAGCGTTGGCCGCCGTCGCCTCCGTTGCCGCTGTTCGTGTTGCCCTGGATCCATCCGTCGGGGAAGGAGAAGGAAGGCGTCGGGAACACCACTCCGCCGTCGCTCTGGCCGCTGATGGTGCTGCCGTTGGTGGTGTTGCCGTTGCCGTTGCCACCGTGCCGGCCGCGGCCGCGGTTGTCGTCGTCCTGGCCCTTGTCCTTGTCCCTGTCGGGGTCGGGAATGTTGACCAGGTTGAAGGACGGGGCGTCCTTGCCCGTGAGAGCGCCCGTCATCAGGTCCCGCCAGATCGGGCCGGGGACCTGACCGCCGTACACCTTGTCGTGCCAGACGCCGCCGATCTTGATGCCCCTCATCTGGACCTGCTGGGTGGCGCTGCCGACCCAGACGGCGCCGGACAGGTTCGGCGTGTAGCCGACGAACCAGGCGTTCTTGCGCTCGTCGGTGGTACCGGTCTTGCCGGCGTTGGCGCGGTCGGTGAGACCGGCCTGCTGGCCCGTACCGGAGTCGATCACGCCGCTCAGCAGGCTGTTGACGGTGTCCGCGGTCGTCTCGGACATGGCCCGCGAGCAGGTCGACTTGGGCACGTCCAGGGACTTCTCACGGCCGCCGATCTGCTGGCTGATCGACTCGATGGCGACCGGGGTGCAGTACATGCCGCGGGAGGCGAAGGCGGCGTAGGCCGTGGCCATGGTGAGCGGTGAGATGCCCTTGGAGCCCAGGGCGATGGAGGGCACCTGGGGGAGCTTGTCGCCGTTGCCCTGGACCACGCCGAGCTTCTCGATCTGGTTCATGACCGGGCACAGGCCGATGTCGGAGATCATCTGCACGAAGTAGGTGTTGACCGATTTGGCCATCGCCTCCTTCAGCTGATACGGGCCATGCTCGGACTCGCTCTCGTTCGGGACCTTCTCGTTCCCCTGGTTCGTCCACGGCTTGCTGCCGCAGGTCTGCACCGGGCTGGGGTAGGGCATCGAGTACGGCGAGGAGTACTCCTGCGTCGCCGGCCGGCCCTGCTCCAGCGCGGCCGCGGCCACGAACGGCTTGAACGTCGAACCGGTCGGGAAGCCGTAGTTCGAGCCGCCCATGTCGTAGTTGACCGAGTAGTTGTACTCGGTCTCGTTCGTTCCGGTGCCGAACGGCTTCGACTGGCCCATCCCGAGGATCTTCCCGGTGCCGGGCTCGACCACGGTGGCCGCCGCCGCGACCTTGTCGGACTTGTAGACGTGGTCCTTCAGCGACGCCTGGATCGACGCCTGGGACTGCGGGTCGAGCGTCGTACGGATCGTCAGGCCGCCCTGGTTCCAGACCTTCGCCCGGTCCTCCCTGGTCTTGCCGAAGACCGGGTCGCTCAGGAAGACCTTCTCCACGTACTTGCAGAAGAAGCCGGCGCCCTTGACGGCCGTGATGCAGCCGTTCTTCGGCCGGCTGACGTGCAGCCCGAGCTTGGTCGCCTTGGCTGTGTCGGCCTGCTCCTGGGAGATGTCGTGCACCTCGGCCATGCGCTGCAGCACGGTGTTGCGGCGCTTGAGGGCCTCCTCCTCGTCGTTCACCGGGTCGTACCGGCTCGGCGACTGGACGATGCCCGCGAGCAGCGCGGACTCCTGGAGGTTCAGTTTCTTGGCGGGCTTGGAGAAGTAGCGCTGGGAGGCGGCCTCGACGCCGTACGCCTGCTCCCCGAAGAACGTGATGTTCAGGTAGTTCTCGAGGATCTTCTTCTTGCCCAGCTTCTCTTCCAGCTGGATCGCGTACTTGAGCTCGCGGATCTTGCGGCCGATGGTCTGCTGGGTGGCCTGGGCGACCTTCGTCGGGTCGTCGCCGGCCTCCTCGACGAAGTAGTTCTTCACCAGCTGCTGGGTCAGGGTGGAGGCACCCTGGGCCACCCCGCCGTTCTGCGCGTTCTGGTTGACCGCGCGGAGGATGCCCTTCAGGTCGATCGCGCCGTGCTGGTAGAAGCGCGAGTCCTCGATCGCGACGATCGCCTTCTGCATGTAGGGCGAGATGTTCTTGAGGTCGAGCACTGTGCGGTCGCGCGAGTAGACCGTCGCGATCTGCCCGCCCTTGCTGTCCAGGATCGTGGTCCGCTGACTCAGCGACGGACTCTTCAGATTGTCCGGAATGTCGTCGAACCCCTGGACCGAGCCCTTGGCCGCCAGGCCGAGCGCGCCCGCGGCGGGCAGCGCGATTCCGGCCATGACGGCGCCCGCGAGCACGCTGACACCGAGGAACTTGGCGGCCTGCTGCGTAGAGGACAGACCACCGCCCGAGCGCTTCTTTGGCATGAGGGCAGCCTACGTTCTCATTCGCCGGACACGCGTATATGCCTTGGCCTAAGCTGCTCTCAACTGTCACAGCAGTGCGGCCACGTATCAATACGTCCGGCGACCCCGAATCGTTCCGGAGGTTCCGCGTTCTTGTGGAGCGCGTGTCCGAATCAACCTTGTGTGTCACATGGTGCCCGTTGTGACTCGACCCAACTGTCCTGGTTTGCCGGGATGGTCGCGCATGTCCTCGGCTCACTCCCCCGGGTGATCTGCCGCTTACGCATAGTCCGTTCGGGCCATTCAAGATTGGGCCCGAAGGGGGTGTTGCGCTGTGCCCACCTTCCGTAACGTCCTCAACTGGCGGCGGTGAATATGCCGCTGCCGCCGTGGGGGAGCCTCGATTCGGGAGAGGACGGCGCCGGTATGGGCTGGGTAACCGACTGGAGTGCGCAGGCGGCCTGCCGCACTACCGATCCAGATGAACTGTTCGTTCAAGGAGCAGCGCAGAACAGGGCCAAGGCAGTGTGCACCGGATGTCCGGTTCGCACGGAGTGCCTCGCCGACGCGCTCGACAACCGCGTCGAATTCGGCGTGTGGGGTGGCATGACCGAGCGTGAGCGCCGCGCATTGCTGCGCCGGCGGCCGACCGTCACCTCGTGGCGTCGCCTGCTCGAGACCGCGCGTACGGAGTACGAGCGCGGGGCGGGCCTGCTGCCCCTCGACGAGGAAGAGGTGTACGAGCGCTACGCGGCCGTGGGGTGAGGGGAGCCGCCCGGCGCGGCCAGGACGCCGCTCTCGGGCCCCTCAGGCCCGCGCGGGCCCTTCCCGGGCCCGCTCGGTGGTCGCGGGGGCCGGGCAGGGACTGAAGCGTCCCCGCGGGGTCTCCGCACTCGGCTTTCGGGGAGCTCCGGCCGGTGGGCCGCGGCTCAGCTTTCGGGGAGCTCCGGCCGGTGGGCCGCGAGCCGGTTCCCGATGTCCCGCAGCCCCGCGAGATCGTGCACGTCGCCGGGCAGCGCGGCCACTTCGGCCACCGGCACCTCCGGGTGGCGCGCGGCGAAGCGGTCACGCGTGCGCTGCTCGCGGGAGAGCAGCTGCATGCGCTCGGCGTGCAGTCTCAGCAGGCCTGCGGTGAGCTGGTCGATGGATCGCTCGGGGTCCGTGGCGGCGGTCCTGTCCGTAGCGGTGGTGTGGTCCGTGCCGGCCGTTCTGTCCGTGATGGCGGGGGAGCCTTCGTCGGGAGCTGATGCACCGGAAGCCGGTGATTCTGAACTGCCGTACGTGCCGGGAGCGTTACGAAGTCCAGCTTTCCCGTCCGCCTGATCCACAATGCGGGCCTCGGCAAGATTTTCCGCGGTGGAGGTTTCCGGGTTTTCCGCTGCGACGGCCTCAGCGGTCTCCCCGGTGGTTTCCGGGTTCCCCGGGTCGGCGGAGCCGTTGGCAGAGCCGTTGAGGGAGTCGTCGGCGGAATCAAGATCCTCCGCGGCGGCGAGCGCCCGCTCGGCGGACAGCTGGGTGGCCCCGCTGCCGTGCACCCGGTTGAGCACCAGCCCGGCGAACGGCATCTCCTCCGCGGCCAGCCGCTGCACGAAGTACGCGGCCTCGCGCAGCGCGTCCCGCTCGGGCGCCGCCACCACCAGGAACGCGGTGCCGGGCGCCTGGAGCAGCTTGTACGTGGCGTCGGCCCGCGTACGGAAACCGCCGAACGTGGTGTCCATGGCCGCGACGAACGTCTGCACGTCCTTGAGGAGTTGGCCCCCGAGCAGCTTGCCCAGGGTGCCCGTCATCATCGACATCCCGACGTTCAGGAACTTCATGCCCGCCCGGCCGCCCAGCTTCGCCGGAGCCGTCAGCAGCCGGATCAGCCGTCCGTCGAGGAACGAACCGAGTCGCTTCGGGGCGTCCAGGAAGTCCAGCGCCGAGCGCGACGGGGGCGTGTCGACCACGATCAGGTCCCACTCGTCGCGCGCTCGCAACTGGCCCAGCTTCTCCATCGCCATGTATTCCTGCGTGCCCGCGAAGCCCGCCGAAAGCGACTGGTAGAAGGGGTTGCCGAGGATGGCCGCCGCCCGGTCGCCGTCCGCGTGCGCCTCGACGATCTCGTCGAACGTGCGCTTCATGTCGAGCATCATGGCGTGCAGCTCGCCGCTCCCCTCGACGCCCTTCACCCGGCGCGGAGTGTTGTCCAGGGAGTCGATCCCCATCGACTGCGCCAGCCTGCGCGCGGGGTCGATGGTGAGCACGACCACCTTGCGGCCGCGCTCCGCGGCCCGCAGCCCGAGAGCCGCCGCCGTGGTCGTCTTGCCGACGCCGCCCGAGCCGCAGCACACCACGATGCGGGTCTCAGGGTCGTCGAGCAGCGGGTCGAGATCGAGGACGCGGGCGGGGTCCAGACTCATGACATCCCTTGCTTACGCAGCTGTGCGGCCAGTTCGTACAGTCCCGCCAGGTCCAGGCCCTCGGCGAGCAGCGGGAGTTCGTGCGACGGCAGGCCCTGCTCGGCCAGCACGCTCCGCTGCTCGGTCTCCAGCGTGTACCGCTCCGCGTACTCGTCGGCCTGCTGGAGAAGAGGGTCCACCAGCCGCTCGGCGAGCCCGCCGCGACGCGCGCCGCCGAGGCCGGCCGAGGAGAGCGACTTGGCGATCGCCGAGCGGGGAGCGGCCTTCGCCAGCTCCAGGTCGACGCCGTCGAGGAGCGCCGGGCGCACCATGTTCACGATGATCCGGCCCACGGGAAGCTTCGCAGCGCGCAGCTCCGCGATGCCGTCCGCGGTCTCCTGCACGGGCATCTCCTCCAGCAGCGTCACCAAGTGGACCGCCGTCTCCGGAGACTTGAGGACGCGCATGACGGCCTGGGCCTGATTGTGTATCGGGCCGATCTTCGCGAGGCCGGCGACCTCGTCGTTGACGTTCAGGAAGCGGGTGATGCGGCCGGTGGGCGGCGCGTCCATCACCACGTAGTCGTACGTGAAGCGGCCGCTCTTCTCCTTGCGCCGCACCGCCTCGCAGGCCTTGCCGGTCAGGAGGACGTCCCGCAGTCCGGGCGCGATGGTGGTCGCGAAGTCGATCGCGCCGAGTTTTTTGAGTGCCCGGCCGGCTCCGCCCAGTTTGTAGAACATCTGGAGGTAGTCCAGCAGCGCCAGTTCGGGGTCGATGGCGAGGGCGTACACCTCCCCGCCCCCCGGAGCGACGGCGATCTTCCGCTCCTCGTAGGGCAGCGCTTCTGTTTCGAAGAGCTGCGCGATGCCCTGTCTGCCCTCGACCTCGACGAGGAGGGCGCGCTTGCCCTCTGTCGCGAGGGCGAGCGCGAGGGCTGCGGCCACCGTGGTCTTGCCGGTACCGCCCTTGCCGCTGACGACCTGGAGCCTGCTCACGTATTCGAGCCTAACCAGTCCGCCGCCGGAGTAAGCAGGAGGCTGTGGACAAGTGGTGCCGGCGGCGGCGGGGCGGCGGGTGGCTCGGGCGGGAGCCGGTGGTCGCCAGCGGCTACAGTCGGCCACATGACCAAATGGGAATACGCCACCGTGCCGCTGCTCGTCCACGCCACGAAGCAGATTCTGGACACCTGGGGCGAGGACGGCTGGGAGCTCGTGCAAGTAGTGCCCGGCCCCAACAACCCCGAGCAGCTCGTGGCCTACCTGAAGCGCGAGAAGTCCGCGTGAGCGGGGCTGTCGAGGCGAAGCTCGCCGAACTCGGACTGAGCCTTCCGGGCGTGGTTCCGCCGTTGGCCGCGTATCAGCCCGCGGTGCAGTCGGGCGTGTACGTGTACACCGCGGGGCAGCTTCCGATGGTGGACGGGAAGCTTCCGGTCACCGGGAAGGTGGGGGCCGAGGTCACGGCCGAGGAGGCCAAGGAACTCGCCCGTACGTGCGCGCTGAACGCCCTGGCGGCGGTGAAGTCGGTCGTGGGCGACCTCGATCGCATCGCGCGTGTCGTCAAGGTCGTGGGGTTCGTGGCCTCGGCGTCGGACTTCACCGGGCAGCCGGGTGTGCTGAACGGCGCGAGTGAGCTGCTGGGCGCCGTGCTGGGCGACAAGGGTGTGCACGCGCGGAGCGCGGTCGGCGTGGCCGTGCTGCCGCTGGACGCGCCGGTCGAGGTCGAGATCCAGGTGGAGCTCACGCACGCGTAGCCCTTCGGGGTGTCACCGGGGCCGGGTTCGGTCCGGTGGGTGGGTCGGGGCCGTGCCGGTGCATCAGCCCGTCGCCGTTGGACGGGGATGTGACCGTCGGTGGCGACGGGCATCGATGTACCGGCACGGCCCCTGCCGTCGCATTCCGACCGCGGGTGCGCGGCCGTGAATCTCAGCCCCGGCCGGCGGGATTCCAGCCCCTCCGGCGTTTGAGGAGCGGGGTCCGGGGCGGAGCCCCAGGGTGGGTCGGGTAGGGGGCGGCGGGGGCGAGAAGGGCTTGTACGGAGGTGAGGCCTCGAACATCCGCCCGGCTCGGGATAGCCTCCGGCCATGGGGAATGGGCAATGGTTTCCGGCGGAGTGGCCGGAGCGGATTCGGGCGCTCGCCGAGGGCACGCTGACGCCGGTCACGCCTCGGCGCGCCGCCACGGTGATGCTGGTCAAGGACCACGAGGCCGGCCCCGTGGTCCACATGCTGCGCCGACGCGCATCCATGGCCTTCGCCGGAGGCGCGTACGCGTATCCGGGCGGCGGCGTGGACCCGCGCGACGACGAGCAGCAGATCCGCTGGGCGGGTCCCCCGCGCGCGTGGTGGGCGCGGCGGCTCGGCGTGGACGAGACCTCCGCGCAGGCCATCGTCTGCGCGGCCGTACGGGAGACGTACGAGGAGGCGGGCGTCCTGCTCGCCGGCCCCAGCCCGGACAGCGTGGTCGGTGACACCACGGGGGACGACTGGGAGGCGGACCGGGCGGCCCTGGTCGCCAGGGATCTGTCCTTCGCGGAGTTCCTCGACCGCAGAGGGCTCGTGCTCCGCTCGGACCTGCTCGGGGCCTGGGCCCGCTGGATCACTCCGGAGTTCGAGTCCCGCCGCTACGACACGTGGTTCTTCGTGGCCGTCCTCCCGGAGGGCCAGCGCACGCGGAACGCCTCCACGGAGGCCGACCGCACCGTGTGGATCCGTCCCGCCGACGCGGCGGCGGGCTACGACAAGGGCGAGCTGCTGATGATGCCGCCCACCATCGCGACCCTGCGCGGGCTCGTGGAGTACGAGAGCTCCGCCGACGCCCTCGCCGGCGCGGCCGCCCGGGATCTGACACCCGTCCTGGCCGAGGCGCGCCTGGAGGGCGGCGAGGTCGTCCTCTCCTGGCCCGGACACGACGAGTTCACCAAGCACATCCCGACCGGCGGAGCATCCGCATGACCGAAGCAGCGGCGCTCCCCGGCCAGCCGCGAGGAACGGTCCTCTCCGGCCCCGCCACCGCGCGCGCGGTGAACGTCCTCGCCCCCAACGCCTCCGCGATGACCCTGGACGGCACGAACACGTGGATCGTGTCCGAGCCCGACTCCGAGCTCGCGGTCGTCATCGACCCGGGCCCCCTGGACGACGTACATCTGCGGACGGTCCTGGACACGGCCGAGCGGGCCGGCAAGCGGGTCGCGCTGACCCTGCTCACGCACGGGCATCCCGACCACGCGGAGGGCGCGTCGCGCTTCGCCGAACTGTCGGGGACCGCCGTCCGCGCGCTGGACCCCGCGCTGCGGCTCGGGGACGAAGGGCTGGGCGCGGGAGACGTGATCAGCCTCGGCGGGCTCGAACTGCGTGTCGTGCCGACTCCCGGGCACACCGCCGACTCGCTGTGCTTCCATCTCCCGGCCGATCGGGCCGTGCTGACCGGGGACACCGTCCTGGGGCGCGGGACGACCGTGGTGGCCCACCCGGACGGGCGTCTGGGCGATTATCTCGACTCCCTGCGCCGCCTCCGCTCGCTGACGGTCGACGACGGAGTCCACACCGTCCTGCCCGGTCACGGACCGGTCCTCGACGACGCGCAGGGCGCGGTCGAGTTCTATCTGGCCCACCGTGCCCACCGGCTCGCCCAGGTCGAGACCGCCGTCGAGAGCGGCCTCCGGTCGCCCGAAGAGGTCGTCGCCCGCGTCTACGTGGACGTGGACCGGTCGTTGTGGCCCGCGGCCGAGCTGTCGGTGCGGGCCCAGATGGACTATCTGCGGGAGCACGGGCTCATCTAGGGGCGGGGCGCCTTGATGCCGTGCACGCGCGCGTACTCACCGGCCAGCCATGGCCCCAGGTCGTCCGTGTACGAGCGGAGCACGGCGGGGCCGCCGGTCGGCTCGTACCCGCGTACGGCCGCGCCGCGCAGGTCGGCGGCCCGCTCCGGGTAGTACGCGCTGAACGCCTCGGCCATCTCCCCGAGGTCGCTGGTCCAGCCGTTCCAGCGCGGCATGACGAGCGTGAAGCCGGTGCGCACGAGGTGCCGGGACATCGAGCGGACCAGCGGGCGCCTGGCGTCGTCCGTGTCCGCGACCGCGGCGATCCGTTCGCGCCAGCGCGGCAGCAGCAGGGCGAGGTCGCCGTTCGTCTCGCGGGCCAGCAGCGTGTCGGGGCGGTAGCGCGGCAGGTGTACGGCCAGGTCCTCGCCCAGGAGGGGGGTGCACAGGCAGGCGACGAACCAGCCGAGGTCGTGGGTCTCCAGGTCGCTCAGCAGCCGTGCACGGCTGAACAGCAGCGTTCCCGCACCGTCGATCTCGGCGAACTCCTTGTCGAGCGCCGCTTCGAGCGCGCGGGCGTCGGCGCGGTCGGTGTCGGTCGGCTCCTCGCGCAGCGACAGCAGCAGGTCGAGATCGGAGCGTCCCACGCGCGCGGTGCCGCGTGGGATCGAGCCGTAGAGGTACGCGCTGTCCAGCCGGGCCCCGAACACGTCCTGGACCGTCGTCGCGGGCCGCCGCGACGACGGTCCTGAAGGCGTACGGGACGCGCGCCGGTGACCCCTCGCGCTCGATGTACCCCTGGGCGTCGAGCCCTCTGCGGTGCCCCTGTGCGGCCATGCGCCCACTGTGCGGGGAAGGTCCGTCGCGGCGCAGGTCGTTTACGGGTGACGACGGGGTCCCGCCTCGGTGAAGGCGGGACCCCGTCGTCGTACGGTCAGAGGCGTCAGCGCGAGCGCTTGGCGAGCCTCTCGACGTCCAGGAGGATCACCGCGCGGGCCTCCAGACGGAGCCAGCCGCGGCCCGCGAAGTCGGCGAGCGCCTTGTTGACGGTCTCGCGGGAGGCGCCGACCAGCTGGGCCAGCTCCTCCTGCGTGAGGTCGTGCACCACGTGGATGCCCTCTTCGGACTGCACACCGAAGCGGCGCGACAGGTCGAGCAGGGCGCGCGCGACACGGCCGGGCACGTCGGAGAAGACCAGGTCGGACATCTGGTCATTGGTCTTGCGCAGGCGCCGGGCGACGGCGCGCAGCAGGGCGGCGGCCACCTCGGGGCGGGCGTTCAGCCAGGGCTGGAGGTCGCCGTGGCCGAGGCCGAGCAGCTTGACCTCGGTGAGCGCGGTGGCGGTCGCCGTGCGCGGGCCCGGGTCGAACAGCGACAGTTCGCCGATCAGCTCCCCGGGGCCGAGGACGGCGAGCATGTTCTCGCGCCCGTCGGGGGAGGTGCGGTGGAGCTTCACCTTGCCCTCGGTGACCACATAGAGGCGGTCGCCGGGGTCGCCTTCATGGAAGAGGGCGTCGCCTCGCGCGAGGGTCACCTCACTCATGGAGGCGCGGAGCTCCGCGGCCTGCTCGTCATCGAGCGCCGCGAAGAGCGGGGCGCGCCGCAGAACGTCGTCCACGAGTTCTCTCCTTGTCGACCTGCTCAGGGGACCGTGCTCCCCCTTGGTACCAGGGGACCGTGTTCCCCATCTTGCCGGACGGTCCAAACAGTGTGATCAGTCACAAGTCTGCCGCACCGGCGTCCCGACGAGTGCGGCAGGGGGCCAATTGGGGGCCGATCTTCAGGGTCCGGGGCGGATGTCGGTGCCGGGCTTTAGGCTGGCCGGGTGTCCAAATCGCCGGTGAGAGCACAGGCCAAGGGGGCTGGACGGGTGGGTGTACGTCGCGATTCCGCTGTGGGCGAACAGGCCCCCGACGGAACCGAAGAACAGGCGAAAGCGACAAAGTCGACGCCGGTGAAGGCGGTGCCGGGGGCGGCGTCGAAGGCGGCATCGACGGCCGTCGGCGGGAAGAGCGCGAAGAAGGCGGCTCCTCGGACCGCCAAGAAGGTGACACCCGCGGGAACGGCCGCCAAGAAGGCGACACCGGCCGGGGCGACCGGGGCAGAGGCGACCGGGGCCGAGGCGTCCTCCGGAAGGACGGCTTCCGGGAAATCTGCCCCGAAGAAGGCCGTTCCGGTGAAAGCCGCTTCCAAGAAGGCGTCGCCCGGTGGGGCCGTCTCCAGGAAGACGACGACCTCCGCCCCCGTGCCGCCGCGGAACGAGTCGCACACCGCCCTCGTCCGCCGTGCCCGCCGGATCAACCGCGAACTCGCCGAGGTGTACCCGTACGCCCACCCGGAGCTGGACTTCGAGAACCCCTTCCAGCTCGTCGTCGCCACGGTCCTGTCCGCCCAGACCACCGACCTGCGGGTGAACCAGACGACGCCTGCGCTCTTCGCCAAGTACCCGACCCCCGAGGACCTTGCCGAGGCCGACCCGGAGGAGGTCGAGGAGATCCTGCGCCCGACCGGGTTCTTCCGGGCCAAGACCAAATCCGTCATAGGGCTCTCCAGGGTCCTGAGGGACGACTTCGGGGGCGAGGTGCCCGGTCGCCTCGAAGACCTCGTGAAACTGCCCGGAGTGGGCCGCAAGACCGCCTTCGTCGTGCTCGGCAACGCCTTCGGGCGGCCCGGGATCACCGTGGACACCCATTTCCAGCGGCTGGTGCGGCGCTGGCGGTGGACCGCGGAGACCGACCCGGACAAGATCGAGACGGCCGTCGGCGGGCTCTTCCCGAAGAACGAGTGGACCATGCTGTCGCACCACGTGATCTTCCACGGCCGCCGCATCTGCCACGCCCGCAAGCCCGCCTGCGGCGCCTGCCCCATCGCCCCTCTCTGTCCGGCGTACGGGGAGGGCGAGACGGACCCCGAGAAGGCGAAGAAGCTCCTGAAGTACGAGAAGGGCGGCTTCCCCGGACAGCGGCTCAACCCCCCGCAGGCCTATCTGGACGCGGGCGGCAGGCCCGCACCCCCGCTGGGCACCGGATGACGGAACGAACACGGCCCCGGCGGGCGTTGGGAACAGCAGAACGGGGGTGGCGATGAAGCACGCGGGCAACACGCGGAACACGAGCGACGCGGCGGGCGGGCCGGTGCTCAGCAAGGACGGTCTGCCCGGCTGGCTGGACCCGGTCGCGCGGGTCGCGGAGACCGTGGAACCGCTCCAGCTGAGCCGCTTCCTGCCGCCGGCGAACGGCGCGGGCCGCCAGTCCGCGGTGCTCATCCTCTTCGGCGAGGGCCCGCGCGGCCCCGAACTGCTCCTCATGGAACGGGCGGGCACCCTCAGATCGCACGCCGGGCAGCCGTCCTTCCCCGGTGGCGCCCTCGACCCCGAGGACGGCGACCCGAGGACCGACGGGCCGCTGAACGCCGCCCTGCGCGAGGCCGAGGAGGAGACCGGCCTCGACCCGAGCGGCGTCCAGCTCTTCGGCGTACTGCCCAAGCTGTACATCCCGGTCAGCCGGTTCGTGGTCGCCCCCGTCCTCGGCTGGTGGCGCCGCCCGACGCCGGTCGGCGTCGTCGACCCGGGCGAGACGGCCCGGGTCTTCACCGTCCCCGTGGTGGATCTCACGGATCCCGCCAACCGCGCGACCACCGTCCACCCCAGCGGTCACCGAGGCCCGGCATTTCTGGTCGAATCGGCCCTGGTCTGGGGTTTTACGGCCGGAGTGATCGACAAGATCCTGCACTTCGCGGGCTGGGAGCGTCCGTGGGACCGCGAGAAGCAGGTCCCGCTCGACTGGCGCGCGTGACAAGGTGACCTTCGTGAATGTGCTGGACATCCTGTTGCTGGTCGCCGCCGTGTGGTTCGCGATCGTGGGCTATCGCCAGGGCTTCGTCGTCGGCATCCTGTCGGTGATCGGCTTCCTGGGCGGTGGTCTCGTCGCCGTCTACCTGCTCCCGGTCATCTGGAGCTGGACGACCGACGACAGCAAGGTGAGTACGACCGCCGCCGTCGTCGCCGTGGTCGTCGTGATCGTCTGCGCCTCCGTCGGCCAGGCCCTCACCACCCACCTCGGCAACAAGCTCCGCCGGCACATCACCTGGTCTCCGGCCAGAGCCCTGGACGCGACCGGCGGTGCCCTGGTGAACGTCGTGGCGATGCTGCTCGTCGCCTGGCTGATCGGCTCCGCCCTCGCCGGCACGACGCTGCCGACGCTCGGCAAGGAGGTCCGCAGCTCCAAGGTGCTGCTCGGCGTCTCCCGCGCGCTGCCCGCCCAGGCCAACACCTGGTTCGCCGACTTCTCCTCGGTCCTCGCGCAGAACGGCTTCCCGCAGGTCTTCAGCCCGTTCGCCAACGAACCCATCACCGAGGTCCGGCCGCCCGACCCCCAGCTCGCGGCCAGCCCCGTCGCCATCCGCTCGCAGAACTCCATCGTCAAGGTCATGGGCACCGCCCAGAGCTGCGGCAAGGTCCTCGAAGGCACCGGTTTCGTCTTCGGCGACCGCCGGGTGATGACCAACGCGCACGTGGTCGGCGGAGTCGACGAACCCACCGTCCAGATAGGCGGCGAGGGAAAGAAGTACGACGCCACGGTCGTCCTGTACGACTGGGAGCGCGACATCGCCGTACTGGACGTACCGAATCTGAAGGCGCCCGCGCTGCGGTTCAGCACCCAGGACGCGGCCAGCGGCGACAGTGCGATCGTCGCCGGATTCCCGCAGAACGGCTCGTACAACGTCCAGCCCGCGCGCGTGCGGGGCCGCATCACGGCCACCGGCCCGGACATCTACCACCGCAAGACGGTGCGCCGCGATGTCTACTCGCTCTACGCGACGGTCCGTCAGGGCAACTCCGGCGGACCGCTGCTGACACCCGACGGCAAGGTGTACGGCGTGGTCTTCGCGAAGTCGCTCGACGACGCCGAGACCGGTTACGCGCTCACCGCGGACGAGATCCGGCAGGACATCGCCAAGGGGCGTACGGCCAACCAGCAGGTGGACAGCGACAGCTGCGCGCTCTGACCGGCGGGCGGGACCTCAGTCGGCCGCGTGTGCGGCGACGGCTGCCCGTTCTGACCGGTGGGTGGGACTCAGCCGCGTGGATGGCGCAGCCGCACGGATACCCAGCGAGCCCGGCGCCGCAGAATATGCGGAATCCCCACACGCGGATCCGTGCCCGTCATTTGCGGGTCGCCCCCCTGACGAGAGCTCAGACCCGAGGCCGAGCGGCGATTGCGTGCTGCGTCACTGTAGTCGTGCGTCCAGCCCATACCCCGACGTCTGCCCCTGCCCCAAGGTCGATAACCTCGCCCCGGCCCCTCAATTGGCCTATGCGCCAGGCAATTGGCCGTTCGGGGGACAGGTGTTCACCGGCCGCGTTCCGGACGCGTTCGCGCGGTCACTCCGGGGTGACCGAGGTGTCACCGATCGGGTTCCGGATCCTTCAGCCAGTTGATCAGTTCGGTGGAGAAAGCGACCGGATCCTCTTCGTGCGGGAAGTGGCCGAGCCCGTCGAACAGCCGCCAGCGGTACGGCGCTTCGACGTACTCTCCCGAGCCCGCCGCGCTGCGCGTCCGCATCACCGGATCGAGTGAGCCGTGCAGATGCAGGGTCGGCACCCGCACCGGCGGCTTCATGCGCCGGTTGAACTGGATGCCGTCCGGGCGCGCCATGGACCGCACCATCCACCGGTACGGCTCGATGGAGCAGTGCGCGGTCGACGGGATGCGCATGGCCCGGCGGTACGTCTCCAGGGTGTCCTCGTCCGGCTGCCGGGGGCCCGACCAGTCGCTCACCAGACGGCCCACCAGGGCGGCGTCCTCGGCGAGGAGTTGGCGTTCGGGGATCCAGGGGCGCTGGAACCCCCAGATGTACGAGCCGGCCGTCGTCTGCCTGATGTCGGAGAGCATCGCGGAACGCCAGCGCCGCGGATGCGGCATGGACGACACCGCGAGCCGGCGGACGAGTTTGGGCCGCATGGCGGCCGCCGTCCACGCGAGATAGCCGCCGAGGTCGTGCCCGACCAGGGCGGCGTCGGGCTCGCCGAGGGAACGTACGACCCCGGTGATGTCGAGAGCGAGGTTGGCGGGGTCGTAGCCGCGCGGGGTGCGGTCGCTGCCCCCGACGCCCCGCAGGTCCATGGCGACGGCCCGGAACCCGGCGTCGGCGAGCGCGACGAGCTGGTGCCGCCAGGTCCACCAGAACTGCGGGAAGCCGTGCAGCAGCAGGACGAGCGGCCCGTCGCCGAGCTCGGCGATGTGGAAGCGCGCGCCATTGGCGGCCACGTCCCGGTGGATCACTTTGTGTCCGGGAAGGTCGATCCGTACGGCTGAGGTGGGTTGCGCCGGAGATGTGGCGGGGTCCGTCATGAGGATGAGCGTGCCACAGCCTTGACGGCGTCCTCGACCGGTTCGGGCCGGGGGTGCGGCTTGGCGTTCGGCAGAACACCCGCCGTCTCCTTCACGGAGGCGGCCACCTTCTGCGGGCCCTGGCTCTTCTTGACCTTCTTCGCGAAGATCACGCCGATCAGCGCGAGCACGGCCGCGACCAGCACGTTCGCCGCGAACGACAGCAGGAAGCAGATCGCGAGGTTCCAGTCGCTCCAGGTCCGGATGCCGTACGCGAGGGCGAAGCTGAGCATCGGCAGGGAGAAGAGCAGGGTCATGCCGGCCGCCGAGAACGCCCCGCCGCTGACCGCACCGCGCTTGACGTCCTGCTTGAGCTGAGCCTTCGCCAGCGCGATCTCGTCGTGCACCAGCGCGGACATCTCGGTCGTCGCCGCGGCGACCAACTGGCCGATGCTGCGTTCGGCACCGACCGGGCTCCCGTCGGGTGCGCTCATCGCGATCTCCCTCTTCTGCATGTGTTTGTACGGTCCTGTCAGATCATGCCGGACCGTCGTCCCCCTCGCTTGCCCCACCCGCCACTTCGGCAAGCCTGCGGTGTTCCGCGGCTTTCCGTTCGTAGATCGCGGCCATGCGCAGGTGGTACGCCGGCTTGTCCTCTTCGTAGATGTCGGGGATGCCGTCGTGGTCCTCGTCGCGCTCCTCGGCCTCGCACAGCGAGCGGTACTTGGAGTTGCGCATCTTCAGCATCGCCGTGGCGAGTACGGCCGCGATGAACGAGCCGATCAGGACGGCGGCCTTGGTCTCGTCGGTGAGGCTCGTATCGCCTTCGAAGGCGAGCTCGCCGATGAGCAGGGAGACGGTGAAGCCGATACCGGCGAGGGTGGCGACGGCGGCGACGTCGGCCCATTCCAGGTCGTCGCTGAGCGAGGCCCGGGTGAACCGGGCCGTCAGCCATGTACCGCCGAAGATGCCGACCGCCTTGCCGACGACGAGTCCGAGCACCACGCCGAGCGTCTCGGGCCGGGTGAACACGTCGTGGATCGCGCCGCCGGAGACCACGACGCCGGCGCTGAACAGGGCGAACAGCGGTACGGCGAGTCCCGCCGACACCGGGCGCACCAGGTGCTCGATGTGCTCGCCGGGGGAGTGCTCCTCGCCCTCGTGCGGATGGCAGCGCAGCATCAGGCCCATGGCGACGCCGGCGATGGTGGCGTGGATGCCGCTGTTGTACATCAGGGCCCAGACGACCAGTGCGAGCGGCACGTACACGTACCAGCCGTGCACGCCCTTGCGCAGCAGCAGCCAGAAGACGCCGAGGCCGACGAAGGCCCCGCCGAGCGCCGCGAAGTCGATGGTGTCGGTGAAGAAGAACGCGATGATCAGGATCGCGAACAGGTCGTCGACGACGGCGAGGGTGAGCAGGAAGGCGCGCAGGGCGGACGGCAGTGACGTCCCGATGACGGCGAGCACGGCGAGCGCGAAGGCGATGTCGGTGGCGGTGGGGACGGCCCATCCTTTGAGCGAGCCGTCGCCGGAGATGTTGGTCAGGACGTAGACGATCGCGGGCACGGCCATGCCGCAGACCGCGGCGACCACGGGCAGGACCGCGGCCTTCGGGTCCCGCAGGTCCCCCGCCACGAGCTCGCGCTTCAGCTCGATGCCGGCGACGAAGAAGAAGACGGCGAGCAGTCCGTCGGCCGCCCAGTGCTCCACGGAGAGATCGAGCCCGAGGGCGGCCGGTCCGAAGTGGTGGTGCGAGACGGTCTCATAGCTGTGCGGCAGGGTGTTCGCCCAGATCAGTGCCGCGACCGCCGCGATCAGCAGGAGCACGCCGCCCACCGTCTCGGTGCGCAGCGCGTCCACCACGAAGTTCCGCTCGGGCAGGGACAGTCGGCCGAAGAACTTGTGGTTGGTGTTGGGGGACGCGGCCACGGGGAGGACCTCCGGTCGAGCAGGCAGGGCGGAGTACTCGCCGACCAGACTTCCCGGCACACCACGAACGATCTTGTCGCGTCTTTGACGCTTTGCTTACTTTACCCATGGTGCGGCCGGCTCGGTGGGGGATCTTCACGGTACGGCCGAACCGGGCGCGGGGCCCGCTGGACGGGCCGATGGGGCACCGGGCTGATCGGCATCGGCATCGGCGCTTGGCGGCCGGGGGTTACGAGGTCCGGCGGGTGGCACGGGAAACGCGTGAGGGGTGGGGGGGGGGGGGGGGGGGGGGGGGGGGGGGCGCCGCCGGGGGGGGGGGGGGGGGGGGGGGGGCGGGGGCGCGGCGGGGGGGGGGGGCGGGGGGCCCCGCGCGGGCGCCCCGCACCGCCCCCCCCCCCCCCCCCCCCCCACCCCTCAGGGCCGGGCCGGCGGGGTGGTCCCGCCTCAGTCCTCGCTGGGCGCGGCCGGCAGCTTCGCCTGGATCAGATCCATCACCGTGGAGTCGGTGAGCGTCGTGACGTCACCGAGCTCGCGGTTCTCGGCCACGTCGCGCAGCAGCCGGCGCATGATCTTCCCGGACCGGGTCTTCGGCAGTTCGGCCACCGGCAGGACCCGCTTCGGCTTGGCGATCGGACCGAGGGTGGTGCCCACGTGGTTGCGCAGGTCCGCCACCAGTCCGGCGTCCTCGGCGGAAGCCGTCCCGCGCAGGATGACGAAGGCGACGATCGCCTGCCCGGTGGTCTCGTCCGCCGCACCCACGACCGCAGCCTCGGCGACCGACGGGTGGGAGACGAGGGCCGACTCGACCTCGGTCGTCGAGATGTTGTGCCCGGACACGAGCATCACGTCGTCGACGCGCCCGAGCAGCCAGATGTCGCCGTCGTCGTCCTTCTTGGCCCCGTCCCCGGCGAAGTACTTGCCCTCGAAGCGCGACCAGTACGTGTCGAGGAACCGCTGGTCGTCACCCCAGATCGTGCGCAGCATCGACGGCCACGGCTCGGTGAGAACGAGGTAGCCGCCACCGCCGTCGGGCACCTCGTTCGCCTCGTCGTCGACCACCGTGGCCGAGATACCGGGCAGTGCCCGCTGTGCCGAGCCCGGCTTCGTCTCGGTGACCCCCGGCAGCGGCGAGATCATCATCGCGCCGGTCTCGGTCTGCCACCAGGTGTCGACGATCGGCGTACGGTCCCCGCCGATGTGCTTGCGGTACCAGATCCACGCCTCGGGGTTGATCGGCTCGCCGACCGACCCGAGCACCCGCAGCGAGGACAGGTCGAACTTCGCGGGGATGTCGTCGCCCCACTTCATGAACGTACGGATGGCCGTGGGCGCCGTGTAGAGGATCGTCACCCCGTACTTCTGCACGATCTCCCAGAACCGGCCCTGGTGCGGAGTGTCCGGCGTCCCCTCGTACATGACCTGTGTCGCGCCGTTCGAGAGCGGTCCGTACGTGATGTACGAGTGCCCGGTGACCCAGCCGACGTCGGCCGTGCACCAGTACACGTCGGTCTCCGGCTTGAGGTCGAAGACGGCGTGGTGCGTGTACGAGGCCTGCGTGAGGTAGCCGCCCGAGGTGTGCAGGATGCCCTTCGGCTTCCCGGTGGTCCCCGACGTGTAGAGGATGAACAGCGGCTGCTCGGCGTCGAACGCCTCCGGCGTGTGCTCGGCCGACTGCCGTCCTACGATGTCGTGCCACCACACATCGCGGCCCTCGGTCCAGGCGACGTCCTCGCCGGTACGGCGCACCACCAGCACCTTGTCGACCCCGTCGACCCGGCTCACCGCGTCGTCGACGGCCGGCTTGAGCGCGGACGGCTTCCCGCGCCGGTAACCGCCGTCGGAGGTGATGACCAGCTTGGCGTCGGCGTCCTGGATGCGGGTGGCGATCGCGTCCGCGGAGAATCCGCCGAACACCACCGAGTGCGCGGCGCCGATACGGGCGCAGGCCAGCATCGCGACGACGGCCTCGGGGATCATCGGCAGGTAGACGGCGACCCGGTCGCCCTTTTCGATACCCAGCTCGGTGAGGGCGTTCGCGGCCCTCGACACCTCGTCCTTGAGCTCGGCGTAGGTGATGGCCCGGCTGTCGCCCGGCTCGCCCTCGAAGTGGATGGCGACGCGATCGCCGTTCCCGGCCTCGACGTGCCGGTCCACGCAGTTGTACGCGACGTTCAGCTTTCCGTCGGCGAACCACTTCGCGAACGGCGGATTGGACCAGTCCAGGGTCTCGGTCGGCTCGGTGGCCCAGGTCAGCCGGCGGGCCTGCTCGGCCCAGAAGCCGAGCCTGTCAGCCTTGGCCTGCTCATACGCCTCCGCGGTGACATTGGCGTTCGCCGCCAGGTCGGCGGGCGGCGCGAACCTGCGCTCTTCCTTCAGCAGGTTGGCCAGGCTTTCGTTGCTCACGACATCTCCCTTTCCCAGGGTGTCCGTTGTGTCCCAGGCCACAGCTCATCAGACCGGGGGGCCTGGTGACAAGGGCCGACCCGAAATTGGTTTAGACCTATCCTGGCCACCGGTCCGGGCCCTCGCTCCCCACGGCACATCCGCGCCCCGAGGTACGGCCCGCTGTCCTTCACGCGACCACCGGGTCCGCACGAGTCTGCCCCCTTGTGACACGCGCGTACCGGCCACCGGGTTCATTCGGGGGCACCTGGCCCACCCGGCCCGCCTGGGCGCCCCGGTCACCTCCACGCCCGTTCGCCGGCCGGGCGCGTCGACTTCCTCGGCCAGGCGTGCCGACGCCCCGCCCCGCGACCGCGAGCGGGGCCGGGGAGCGGGCAGCGGACGCTGTGCGTGGTGCGCGGCCCCGTCGACCGGGACCGCGCACCACCGCGCGATCACGCCGGATGCCGCAGTTCCTCCACCGAGTCCGCGGGATCGAACGCGCCTACGTGGTCGAACAGTCCGTCGCCATCGGACTCGGCCAGCAGATACGCCTGAGCCTCCCCGACGTGGAAGTACATCCCCTGAAGTTCGAGCGCGCCCTCCCGGAGGGCGCGCGCCACGGACTCATGGGCCCGCAGGTGCTCCAGCTGCTGCACCACGTTGGTCAGACAGAGCTGCTCCACCGAGTCGGCGGGTGCCCGTCCGGCGATCCGCGTCCACGGTCCGTCGTCGGCGGCCATCCGGTCCAGGCTCGGCCGCCCGTGCCGCAGCCACCGCTTGAGCGGCGTGAGCGCCCCACCCGGCTCCGACGCCAGCAAGGCCTGCATGGCGCCGCACCCGGAGTGCCCGCACACCGTGATGGACCGCACCTTCAGCACGTCCACCGCGTACTCGATGGCCGCGGCCACCGAGTCGTCCCCGCTCTCCTTTCCTGGCAACGGCACGAGGTTGCCGACGTTGCGTACGACGAAGAGGTCTCCCGGACCACTGGACGTGATCATCGAGGTGACGAGCCGGGAGTCGGCACAGGTCAGGAACAGCTGGGACGGCTGCTGCCCTTCCCTGGCCAGGCGGGCCAGCTCATCGCGCACCAGGGGTGCGGTGTTGCGCTGGAACGCGCTGATACCGCGCGCCAGTTGATGTCCGCTCGGCCTGGCCTCGCCCGACTCATCCTCCTGTCCGTCCGAAAGCGCCTCCGAGGGCAGGGGCCCCGGCTCGGCGGCGGCATGGCACTGGTGGTTCCGCCAGGGTGTCCAGGGCCGGCAGCGGCAGTGTCCGGAGTCCGCGGGTTCGGCGATCCGCGTTCCGGTCCGCCCACCGAGATCGACCGTTCCGCCCTGGGCGACGTGGGTGCTCTGCCAGTCCTGCAGCGACTCGTATGCCGCGTGGTCCATGAACGAGCCGTCCAACCGCACGACGGCGTCCGCCCCTTGGGGCACGAGGTGCAGGGTGCGGCTGAGCCGGGGCACCGCCAGGAACGTCAACTGGCCTCGTACGTGTACGTGATGGACTCCTTCCCTCTCTTCGTGGGTGATGCGGGTGCGGCCGAGACGCTGCAGGGCGACACCGACGGCGACGGCGACCCCCAGCGCCACGCCCTCGAGAACGCCCAGGAACACGACGCCGAGCGTGGTGACGGCGTAGACCAGCACTTCGCGGTGGCGGGTGACCGTGCGGATGTGGTGCAAGGACACCATCTGGATGCCGACGGCCATCACCAGGGCGGCGAGCGACGCGAGGGGGATCAGCTCGAGGATCGGGACCATCAGCAGCGCGGCGATCACTACGAAAACGCCGTGCAGGATCGTGGAGTTCCGGCTGACGGCGCCCGCTTGCACATTCGCGGCACTTCGCACCGCGACCCCGGCGACGGGCAGTCCGCCGAGCGCGCCGGAGACGACATTGGCGGCGCCCTGCCCGAGCAGCTCCCGGTCGAGGCGGGAACGCCCCACGCGACCCTGGAGTTCCGGGCGGCCGCCCACCAGCTTGTCGACGGCGACGGCCCCGAGCAGCGACTGCACGCTGCACACCAGCGTCACGGTGAGGACGGCGGCGACGATGCCGAGCACCGGGCCCTCGGGCAGTCCGGCCAGCGCGTGGCTGCTCCAGGACGGCAGCTCGACCCTCGGCAGCGTCAGTCCCGCGAGGGAGGCGGTCAGGGTGGCTCCGGAGACGGCGACCAGCGCGGCGGGAACCTTGCGCAGCGCCCGCCCGGTCCGTCCGGGAAGGCGCGGCCAGGCGAACAGCAGCACCAGCGTCAGCACGCTCATCGACACCGCCGCGGAGTGCAGGCGGGCCACCTGGTCCGGCAGTCCGACGAGGTTGTCGAGGACGGAGCTCTGCGGGACGCCTCCCAGCACGATGTGGAGCTGGGCCACGGCGATGGTCACTCCGATGCCGGCGAGCATGCCGTGCACGATGGCGGGGCTGACGGCCAGGGCCGTGCGGGCCACGCGCAGGCAGCCGAGACCCAGCTGGGTGATTCCCGCCAGCACGGTGATGGCGCAGGTCGCGCGCCAGCCGTAGCGCTGGATGAGCTCGGCCGTGACGAGGGTGAGCCCGGCGGCGGGCCCGCTCACCTGGAGCGGTGAGCCCCCGAGCCGTCCCACGACCAGTCCGCCGACGGCGGCGGCGACAAGACCGGCCTGGAGCGGCGCGCCGGTGGCGAGGGCGATGCCGAGGGACAGGGGGAGGGCGATCAGGAAGACCGCGATCGAGGCGGACAGGTCGGCGCCCGCGACACGGAAGCGTCGGGGCGGGGTCGGCGGGGGGCTGTGGGACTGGTGAACCTGCGCGGGCCGAGTCGGGTCGGCGGCGCGGGTGGGGACGCAGGCAGACATGGTTCCCGTCTCCTCCGGGGCAGCGCGGTCGCGGAACAGGTGATCCCCCGTCCTGAGGTGGCGGGGGGCGGGTCGCGGCCGTGGGTCACGGCGTGCAGTGGCGGGATTCTTCAACGCTCGGTAAACGGATCGTAATGCAGAGTAAAGGGTTGATGCCGAAAATATGGGCAAATGGGGTATTAATTCACCCCTCGGAGTGAAGTGAGCTTTTGATCGGCTTGTCGTACTTATTTCTTTTCGGTCCCGTGAAACCTTGGCGGCGCTGCCGGTGCACAGCCGAGCCGGCGCCCCGACCGGCGCCGCCCTGCCGAGGAGAAGGAGGGCGGGACATGGCCGCCACCCAGAGGATCGCCGCGGGTGTGGCAGTCGCCACGGCGCTCGCCGGTTGCGCGGTCGTCGGCACGCCTTCCCGCGAACGCGCGCACGGCGCGAAGAGGACGGCGGGGGCCCCGGCGCCCAAGGCGGCGGTCCGCCCGATCGGCGACGGTTCCACCTCGTACACCGGGGCGCAGCCGCATCTGCCGCGGCTCGAGCGGCTGAAGCCGGGCCACAAGCCACCGCAGTTCGTCGTCTTCTCCTGGGACGGTGCCGGAGAGGACGGCCAGAAGCTCTTCTCCCACTTCCGGAAGCTCTCCAGGGCCAACCGGGCGACGATGACGTACTTCCTGAGCGGCGTGTACCTGCTGCCGGAGGACAAGCGCGACCTGTACCGGCCGCCACAGCACTCGCCCGGCAGCTCGGAGATCGGCTTCAACGACGTGCAGGGCATCTCGGACACCGTGAAGCAGCTGCGCGGCGCGTGGCTGGAGGGCAACGAGATCGGCACGCACTTCAACGGCCACTTCTGCGGCACGGAGGCAGGGGTCGGCCAGTGGTCGGTCGCGGACTGGAAGAGCGAGATCGCCCAGGCGAAGTCGTTCGTGAAGTCCTGGAGGACCAACGCGGGCCTGAAGGGCGCGGCTTCGCTGCCCTTCGACTACGACAAGGAACTCATCGGCGCCCGTACCCCCTGTCTGGAGGGCCGGGAGAACTTCATGAAGGCGGCCCGAGAGCTGGGCTTCCGCTACGACACCAGCGGCGTCGGCGACCAGGTCTGGCCGAAGAGGAAGGAAGGGCTGTGGGACCTGTCGATGCAGCTCGTGCCCTTCCCCGGGCACTCCTACGAGCAGCTCACCATGGACTACAACTTCATGGTCAGCCAGTCGGGCACGCGGACTCAGGGCGACCCGGGCAAGCAGGAGCTCTGGGGCCGTCAGATGCGTGACGGGCTGCTGAAGGGCTTCGACCGGGCCTACGACGGCAACCGCGCGCCACTGATCATCGGCAACCACTTCGAGTCCTGGAACGGCGGCACCTACATGCGTGCCGTCGACGAGGTCGTCGAGCGGGTCTGCACCAGGGCCGAGGTGCGCTGTGTCTCCTTCCGGCAGCTCGCCGACTGGCTCGACGCCCAGGATCCGGCGACCCTCGACAAGCTCCGCGGCCTCCAGGTCGGAGAGGCCCCGAAGCAGGGCTGGGCGTCGTTCCTCTCCGGACGCCCGGCCCCGGCCCCGAAGGGCGTCCCCGGGGCGCCCGCGGTCAGGCCCGGGGTGCCCGCGCCCAAACCGTAGGGGTGCCCCGGGCCGTTCCGTCGTTCAGGTGGAAGTGGCGCTCGGGGCGGTCTGTCTCTCAGCCCGAAGCGGCGCTGTCGGCCGACCGGCCGCTCACGCGGTGGCCATGGGGCTCTCGCCGAGCACGAAACCGGGGTCGACCTGGCCGGTGAGATCCGCCCCGGTCTTGGCGTTGCCCCAGCCGGCGGCGTTCTTCAGGTGGAACTGCACCATCTGGCGCGTGTACCGCTCCCAGTCGCGCAGCTCGTAGGTGGCGTCGGCGGCGGTCCGCAAGGCGTGCAGCGAGCGCCGGTTGTTCTCTTCCAGGGCCTCGAACCGGGGCGGACGGCCCTTCTCCATGGCGCGCACCCAGTCCGAGTGCCCGACCGTGACCAGGAGGTCGTCACCGACCTCCGCTCGCAGGAAGTCGATGTCGTCCTGGTTCTGCACCTTGTTGCCGACGACCTTCAGGGCGATGCCGAAGTCGCGGGCGTACTCCTTGTACTGGCGGTAGACGGAGACTCCCTTCCGGGTCGGCTCGGCGACGAGAAACGTGATGTCGAAGCGGGTGAACAAGCCGGACGCGAAGGAATCGGAGCCCGCCGTCATGTCGACGACGACGTACTCGCTCCGGCCGTCGACGAGATGGTTCAGGCAGAGTTCCACGGCACCGGTCTTGGAGTGGTAGCAGGCCACCCCCACATCGGCCTCGGTGAACGGGCCGGTGACCATCAAACGGATGACGCCGTCGTCGAGTTCCACCGGCCGGGCGCAGGCGTCGTACACCGGATTGGTCTCACCGACCCGCAGCAGCCGGGAGCCTTCCCCGGGCGGGGTCGTCTTGATCATCGTCTCGGCGGACGCGATACGCGGGTTGGAGCCGCGCAGATAGTCCTTGATGAGCGGAAGCCGCTCACCCATGGCGGGGAGCGCCGCGGCCTCCGTCTCTTCGAGCCCGAGCGCGGCCCCCAGATGCTGGTTGATGTCGGCGTCCACGGCGACGACAGGTGCCCCCGCAGCGGCGAGGTGGCGGATGAAGAGCGACGACAGGGTGGTCTTGCCGCTGCCGCCCTTCCCGACGAAAGCAATTTTCATGTTCACCAAGAGTAGTGCGATCGTCGCTCCAGGTGCTCGCGCCGCGTGAAGAAGACCACTCCTTCGTGGGGTGCGGGCCCGGGGTGCGTAATGTCGTACTCATGAGTACGACAGGTGCGGCCGCCGATCCGCTCGCGGCCCTCGGTTCACTTCCCGGGGTGGCCGATTCCGTGGAGTCCGTGCGCAAGGCTGTGGACCGGGTCTACGGACACCGGATCATGCGGCGCCGCGGCAACGAGATCACGTCCGAGGCGGCGTTGCGCGGGGCCCGTGGTTCCGCGGCGCTGTCCGGTGCCGACTGGGCCCTCGAAGAGGTGCGCCGGCGTACCGACTTCAGCGCGGGGGAGGAGGACCGTACGGTCGGCGCCGCTCTGCGGCTGACCGCCGAGGCGGGCCAGCTCCTGTCCATCTGGCGGCAGTCGCCCCTGCGCGTGCTGGCCCGGCTCCACCTGGTGGCGGCGGCCGACCGGGGTGACGCGGTGGGCCGGCCGAGGCGGAGCGGGGAGAAGGCCGATGAGCCCCTGGTGGAGCTGCCGCTGCCGGACGCGGACGAGGTCGCCGGCCGGCTCGAAGGCCTGTCCCGGCTGATCATCGCCGGCGGTTCCGCCCCGGCCCTGGTCACGGCGGCCGTCGTTCACGGCGAACTGATCGCCCTGCGCCCCTTCGGCTCCCACAACGGACTGGTCGCGCGCGCTGCCGAGCGCATCGTCCTGATCGGCAGCGGTCTCGATCCGAAGTCCATCTGTCCGGCGGAGGTCGGTCACGCGGAACTCGGCCGGGCGGCCTATCTCGCGGCCCTGGACGGTTACGTCTCCGGTACCCCGGACGGCATGGCCGCCTGGATCGCACACTGCGGCCGGGCCGTCGAGCTGGGCGCCAGGGAGTCCGCCGCGGTCTGCGAGGCCTTGCAGCGCGGCGCCGCGTAGAGGGTGTCCGATCGCCCGGAAAAGGGTTGCGGCGGTACGAGTTCTCGTACCGCCGCTGGCATGTTCACCGGGTTACCAAGCGTCCTCGAGATATTGCCCATCAGGTCGGGAACTTTGCCCGTCACCTGGTGCGGCTGGCCCGTAATCGACGGGTCGACGTCGCGTGGGTGCTCGATGTTCATGCTCGGTCCGTGGGGCCTTGTTGCGTTTGAAGGTGATCCTCGCGGATGTCCTTGGTCTCGCGGGCCGCTAAACCCTTTGTACTCCAGGTCCGGAGGAAGCGGAACCCCTGACCACACTTCTTTACTTTTAGGTTCAAAAGGGTGAGAAATGGACTTCAGCGAAGTCGCCGCGCGCGCGTGACCGTTCACACCGCCGTCGCGCGGCGCCGGCTGGCGTACCAGACGAGCCCCGCCGTCGCCGCCGCGGCTCCTATCGCGGCCGCCGCCACGAGAGCGGGGCGAGGGGGTACGGACAGTACGGGCAGCCGTTGCTTCAGCCGGACCGGGCGGTGGAAATCCAGGATCGGCCATGAGCGGGCGAGCGCCTCGCGGCGCAGTGCGCGGTCCGGATTCACCGCGTGCGGGTGTCCGACGGACTCCAGCATCGGCAGATCGGTCGCCGAGTCGCTGTAGGCGTAGCAGCGAGGCAGGTCGTACCCCTCGGAGGCGGCCAGCTCCTTGATCGCCTCGGCCTTCGTCGGCCCGTAGGCGTAGTACTCCACCTCGCCGGTGAAGCAGCCGTCCTCTCCGACGACCATGCGGGTCGCCACGACCCGGTCGGCGCCGAGCAGTTCACCGATCGGCTCCACGACCTCGGCGCCGGACGTGGACACGATCACGACGTCGCGACCGGCCTTGTGGTGCTGCTCGATGAGTGACGCGGCCTCGTCGTAGATGATCGGGTCGATGAGGTCGTGCAGGGTCTCGGCGACGATCTCCTTGACCTGCTGGACGTTCCAGCCGCGGCACATCGAGGACAGGTACTTGCGCATCCGCTCCATCTGGTCGTGGTCGGCGCCGCCCGCCAAGAACACGAACTGGATGTACGCGGTGCGCAAGGCCGCCCTGCGGTTGATCAGTCCGCCTTGGTAGAACGACTTGCTGAAGGTGAGCGTGCTCGACTTCGCAATGACCGTCTTGTCCAGGTCGAAGAAGGCTGCTGTGCGAGGCAAGGAGTGGTTTTCCACGAGGTTGAGCATAGGGCCCACCATTCGGCGTAAGGTGAGGCGCGTGGGTTTGCCTGAGAAGGCTCTCGGGTACACCATGGAAGTCACGGATCGTTCGCGACCGTGCTAACCCGGTCCGACTCCTCCCCCCCCGAGTCGGCCGGGGGGACGACCCCCGCTCTCCCCCCCGGCGGGGGTCGTCGCATGTCCGGATGGGTTTTCTCCTCTTCTGCGCGGCCCCAGAGCCTTCCCGGCTCCTTGGTTCCGCGCTCTTCGCGTATCCACGATCCGTCACTGTGCGTAGTTGTCGGGATGCTCTGAGGAACTCGTTGAGCGTTCACCGGTAGGCGTGAAGGCGATATTCACAGCCGCTGAGTTGTCCACAGTTTTCGACCAAGATCCACATGATTTCCGGGATCGCTGCACCGTGATTCTCACGCGCTCCGTTCGCGGCCGGTTCATGGCCGGGTTCCGTTTGTCGGACGCGTTCGGCCGGTTCGTATCGGCCGTGCATATGGAGGCCGCTCGCCGGCTCTTCACACGAGCGGGATTCACGGGGTCCTGGAGGGCCCCGCGCAAGAAGCAGCGAAGGGGGCTGGAGATCGTGGCGGGAACCATCATCCATGACCGGCCGCCCACCGCCGAAGGGCGGCAGGGCGGACCATTGATCGTCACCGAGGACGTCGACCTCCTCGACGACCTGTTGCGCCTGTGCGCCGCCGCGGGCGCGCGGCCCGAGGTCCATCACGGGATTCCGGAACGCAGGGGCAGCTGGGAGGCGGCACCTCTCGTCCTGGTCGGCGACGACGCGGCACCGCGCGTGCGGGGCGCCGCGCGGAGAAGGGGAGTCGTCCTGGTCGGCCGGGACCAGGACGACTCCGGAGTCTGGCGGCGGGCCGTCGAGATCGGCGCCGATCACGTCCTGGTGCTGCCGGACGGCGAGCAATGGCTCGTCGACCGCATCGCGGATGTGGCCGAAGGAGTAGGCCGGCCCGCGCTCACCGTGGGCGTGCTCGGCGGCCGCGGCGGGGCCGGTGCCTCCACGCTGGCCTGCGCGCTCGCCGTCACCTCGGCGCGTGAGGGGAAGCGCACCCTGCTCGTGGACGCGGACCCTCTCGGAGGCGGACTCGACGTACTCCTCGGCGGAGAGACGGCCGAAGGGCTGCGCTGGCCGGCTTTCGCGGCCTCCCGCGGCAGGGTCGGCGGAGGCGCCCTGGAGGAGTCCTTGCCCCGACTGCACGCCCTGCGGGTTCTGAGCTGGGACCGGGGTGACGCGGTCGCCGTTCCCCCGCAGGCGGTCCGCGCGGTGCTGGCCGCCGCCAGGCGGCGCGGTGGTGCGGTGGTCGTCGACCTGCCCCGCCGCATCGACGAAGGGGTCGCCGAGATCCTCGCCCAGCTCGACATAGGGCTGCTGGTGGTCCCCGCCGACCTGCGTTCCATCGCGGCGGCCGGACGGGTGGCGTCCGCGGTCGGCATGGTTCTGCGCGATCTGCGGATCGTGGTCCGCGGACCCTGCGCGCCGGGCCTCGACGACCGCGAGGTCGCCCGTCTGCTCGACCTGCCGCTGGTGGGCGAACTGCCGGCGGAGTCCTTTCCTATGGACGGCGGGCCGCCACCGGGGAGCGCGGCGAAGGGCCCTCTGGCGCGGTTCTGCACGGCCTTCTGGGAGCGGGTTCCGGTCGAAGGAGGGGGCGTATGAGCTGGGACGCGACCCGAGTCACGAACCACGGTGCGGGAATCGACGGCCGACCGGGAGCCCGGCCTCAGGGCACATACACGGGCCACGCGTCCGTGCGGACGGACCCATGGGAGGGGCACGCGGCTTCTCCGGTCGCCCCGACGGACACGTGGGAGGGGCCCGGGCCGCATCCGCCCGGACGAGCCGACGCGCGGGACGGACCCCGGCCCTGTCTCTCGCGGCGGAGGGAATCGCGGGGCGGCCCCGCGGGCTTCGTGCCCGCGGGAACGGAGACGTGGGACGGGCCCGGGGCAGGCCCGGACGGAGGCGCGGGACTGCTGGACGGCGTGCGCCAATGGCTGGCCGAGAACGGATCCGAACCCACTCCCGCGCGCGTGGCACAGGCGCTGCGCGAGCAGGGGCGAGTGCTCGGGGACGCCGAAGTCCTGGGCGCGGCCGAGCGGTTGCGCTCCGAGCTGGTCGGCAGCGGTCCGCTGGAACCGCTGCTCGCCGATCCGTCGGTGACCGACGTGCTCGTGTCGGCGCCCGACCGGGTCTGGGTGGACCGCGGCGGCGGCCTGGAGCTGACCCCCGTGTCCTTTCCGGGCACGGCGGCCGTACGACGCCTCGCGCAGCGCCTCGCGGCGGTGGCCGGCCGACGGCTCGACGACGCCCGCCCCTGGGTGGACGCCAGGCTGCCGGACGGAACCCGTCTGCACGCGGTGCTGCCACCGGTCGCGGTCGGCTCCACCTGCCTCTCCCTGCGTGTCGTACGGCCACGCGCCTTCACCCTCGACGAGTTGGTGGCAGCGGGCACGGTGCCGCCCGGCGGGGACCGGGTGCTCAGAGCGCTGCTGGACGCCCGGCTGTCCTTCCTCATCAGCGGAGGCACGGGCTCGGGCAAGACGACCTTGCTGAGCGCGCTGCTGGGACTCGTGGGTCCAGGAGAGCGGATCGTGCTCGCCGAGGACTCGGCCGAGCTACGGCCCGACCATCCGCATGTGGTGCGCCTGGAAGGGCGGCCCGCGAACCAGGAGGGCGTCGGCCTCGTCTCGCTCCAGGATCTCGTCCGGCAGGCCCTGCGGATGAGACCGGACCGACTGGTGGTCGGCGAGGTGCGCGGTCCCGAGGTCGTCTCGCTGCTGGCCGCGCTGAACACAGGACATGAGGGCGGTTCGGGAACTCTTCATGCCAACGCGGCGGCGCAGGTCCCGGCCCGGCTGGAGGCCCTCGGCACGGCGGCCGGGCTCGACAGGGCCGCGCTGCACAGCCAACTGGCGGCGGCACTGTCCGTGGTCCTGCACCTCGTGCGGGACCGGACCGGACGGCGCCGGATCGCCGAGGTGCACGTGCTGGAACGCGACGCGTCGGGGCTGGTGGTGACGGTACCGGCGCTGCGGTGGGGCGAGGACGCCTTCGCGTGCGAGCGGGGGTGGGAGCGGCTGAGGGAGCTCCTTCGGGAGGGAAGCCAGGGATGTCGAAGCCAGGAATGCCGCGAGCCGATCGGGCTCGGGAGGGGAAGTGCCGCCGGACCGGAGGAGTACGGGAGCCCGTCCGAGGTTGTGGACGCCGGGGTACCGGCAGGGGCCGGACGCCGGGATGCGAACGGGGAGCGGGATGAGGGTCGGTGAGATGGCGGACGCGCCCGTGGGAGCGGCGATGGCGTGTGCCGGGATCGCGGCCTGGCTGATCGGCGGGCACGGCTCGGGCGCGCGCAGAGCCAGGGTGCTGTTCGCCGGCGGTGAGGCGGTGACCGGTGCGCCTCTGTGGCAGCGGGCCCGTGCGGACTGGCGACGGCTGCGCGGGCGGCTGCGGACCGAAGCCTGGTCGCTGGTGGCGGGAACGGTGATCGCGGTACTGGGCACGTCGGTCCTGCCGCTTCTCCTCGGAGCCGCCGGCATGCCCTTGCTGCGCCGGGTGCGGCTGGCGGGGGAGGCCCGGCGCGAGCGGGAGCGACGTGGCGACGCGGTGATCGCCCTGTGCGGCGCACTCGCCGGTGAGGTGAGGGCGGGACGTCAGCCCGGTGAGGCGCTGCTCGCGGCCGCACGTGACTCGGACGGGCTCGCCGGCGCACAGCCGTTGGTACTGGCCGCGGCGAGATTCGGCGGGGATGTACCGGGTGCGCTGACCGAGGCGGCACGGCAGCCCGGCGCCGACGGACTGGTGGGGCTCGCCGCGTGCTGGCGTGTGGCCGTGGACCGGGGTGCGGGGCTCGCGGCGGGACTGGACCGGCTGGAGGCCGCGCTGCGAGCCGAGCGTGATCAACGAGACGACATGCGGGCCCAGTTGGCCGGATCGCGCTCGACGGCCTCCATGCTCGCGGGCCTGCCGGTCCTCGGCCTTCTGCTCGGCACCGCGCTCGGCGCGGACCCCCTGCACGTGCTGCTGCACACCGGTCCCGGGCTGGGCTGCCTGCTCGTCGGCGGGGTGCTGGAGGGCGTGGGGCTGTGGTGGGCGCTGCGGATCGTACGAGGAGCGGAGACGGCATGAGCGCGGAAGTTGTCCACAGGCTGGGGGTACTTGTGTGCGGAGTGCTCCTGATCGGCTCACCGGCCCGCTGGCTCGGTACGGTCCGGCGGGCGAGGCGAGTGCGCGGACGGCTGGCCGTGTTGCTGCTCCCGGAACCCGCGCCGTCACCGCCACGCCACGAGGTGCGGGACCACGGCCGACGGTGGCTGCCTGTGGTGGGTGTCGGATGTGCCGGCTGGGTCCTGATCGGCGGCGTCGTCGGAGTCCTGGTCGGACTGGCGGCCGGCTTCGGGGGCCGGTGGTGGCTCCGCCGGCGGAATCCGGCACCGCGGGAGGAGTCGGACGTGGGGCCGGCCGTCCGCCAACTGCCCCTCGCCGCCGACTTGGTGGGCGCCTGCATCGCGGCCGGGGCGAGCCCGGTGGCGGCCGCCCACGCCGTCGGCGAGGCGCTGGGCGGGCCGGTGGGTGAGCGCCTGGCCCGGGGCGCGGCGGAGGTGCGGCTCGGCGGTGAACCGGTCGACGCGTGGCGGAGGCTGGCGTCGCTTCCGGGCGCTCAGGGGCTGGCGCGACTGCTGGAACGGGCGGGCGAGTCGGGTGTGCCGGCGGCCGTGCCGGTCGCCCGGCTCGCGGCGGAGGCCCGCGCCGAGTGGGCGCGCACCGCGACGGCGCGGGCGCGCCGGGCGGCCGTCATGGTCACCGCCCCGGTGGGGCTGTGCTTTCTGCCCGCCTTTCTCGCGATCGGTGTGCTGCCCGTGGTGATCGGGCTGGCCGGCGGATTGCTGCGAGGGGGCGGGGGGTGAGGAACGGCGGCAGTGGTGATGGGTGAACGGCAACCGGCGAAGTGCCCGACAGGGCTGAATCTCACGGAGGTTGGAATGAGCAGGACGGTGCGAGTTCTCGGACTGGAGCGAGGGCGAGAGCGAGGACACGGGCAACGGCAACGGCGTGCGCGGATGCGGGCCTGGATGCTCGCGTCCGTCGCGGCGCGGAGGGACGCGGGGATGGTCACGTCCGAGTACGCGGTGGGTGTCATCGCGGCGGTGGCCTTCGCGGCCGCGCTCTACAAGGTGGTGACGAGCGGGCAGGTCGGTGAGGAGCTGCAGGGCGTCGTGGGGCGGGCCCTCAATGTCCAGATGTGAACGCCGCTTGATTCAGAGCCGGTTGAGGGCGGACTGGGCTCTGCGCCGGGACTGGTCGAGGGCGGGTCCGGCTCTGCGCCGGGACGGTGGATTCGTCACCGCGGAGGCCGCCGTGGTCCTGCCCTCTCTGGTGCTCGTCGGCATGGCGCTCGTCTGGGCCCTGCTCGCCGCGTCCGCGCAGATCCAGTGCGTGGACGCGGCGAGGGCGGGCGCTCGGTCGGCGGCGCGCCAGGACCCGGCGGAAACGGTCCTGGCGACGGCCCGTCGCGCGGCCCCGCCCGGGGCGCAGGTCACGGTGGGCCGGGAGGGCGATCTGGTCCGGGTCACCGTCGGCGCGAGGACACCCGGTCCTGCCGCGCTGTCCCTTGAACTGAAGGACGAGGCGGTGGCGCTGGCGGAGGAGACGGTGGGGGACACGGACGCGGGGGATACGGCTGTGGGGGTGGACGGGAGATGAGGAGCCGAAGTCGCCGGCGGAACCGGCGACGGGTGTGGGCAACCGTTGGGAGGGGCTGCCGCGGGCGGTGGTGTGCGTCTCCCGACAAGGGATCGGCGACGGTGTGGACGGTGGGGGCGATCGCTGTGCTGTGTGCCGTCTTCGGAGCGGTGCTGTCGATGGGGCAGGCCGTCGTGGTGCGGCACCGGGCGGCGGGAGCCGCGGACCTGGCGGCCCTCGCCGCGGCGGATCACTGGAGCGACGGCGGCGCGGCGGCCTGCGCCCGCGCCGACCGTGTGGCCCGGGCACAGAGCGCCCGGCTCGTGCGGTGCGCGGTCGAGGGCCAGATCTCGGACGTGACGGCCTCGTCCGGAACCGGACCGATCACCGCCGAGGTCAGATCGAGGGCGGGGCCACCGGGATCTCCGGGTTCTGACGGTTCTCCGGGGCCTGTGGAGACTGTGGGGCCCAAGGGTCCCTCAGAACCCTCAGGGCGCCCCCGCCCTCACTACCCTCAGGGCGCCCCGCCCTCACTCCGCCGAACCCTGCCCCTGGCCGTCACGCGCCGGACGTTCACCCGTTCAGCCCTGAGGCCTCCGACTTTCACTCTTCCGGTCCTCCGTCCCCGCGCATGCCGCCGTGACTCCCCGAACGGACTACCGCGTACGCGGCTCTTTGGGGCCCGACTCCTGCTGCCCCGATTCCTGCTGACCCGACTCCTTCCGGCCGGGCTCCTTCGGAGCGGGTTCCTCGGGTGCCGCTCGCAGGAGTTCCGTGAGCAGGCGTACGGCGCCTCGCTTGTGGAGTGGATCGTTGCCGTTCCCGCATTTGGGGGACTGGATGCAGGAGGGGCATCCGGCGTCGCACTCGCACGAGGCGATGGCCTGGCGGGTGGCCGTGAGCCAGGAGCGGGCGGTGTGGAAGGCCCGCTCGGCGAATCCGGCGCCGCCCGGGTGGCCGTCGTACACGAAGACGGTGGGCAGCAGCGTGTCCGGGTGGAGCGGGACGGAGACGCCGCCGATGTCCCATCGGTCGCAGGTGGCGAACAGCGGCAGCATGCCGATCGAGGCGTGCTCGGCGGCGTGCAGGGTGCCGCCGAGGATCTCCGGGTTGATCCGGGCCGCGTCCAGCTGGTCCTCGGTGACCGTCCACCAGACGGCACGGGTACGGAGCGTACGGGGAGGGAGGTCGAGTTTGGTCTCGCCGAGCACTTCACCGGTGATGACACGTCGGCGCAGGAAGGAGACGACCTGGTTGGTGACTTCCACGGAGCCGTAGCACAACCGGCCGTCACCCCAGGGGACTTCGACATCGGTCTCGAGGACGGCGATGGTGGTCGTGTCGCGGGCGACCGTCGAATACGGCGGGCTGGCCTCCTCGACCAGTGCGACCGAGTCCTCCAGGTCCAGCTTGCGCACCAGGTACGTACGGCCCTGGTGCAGATGGACCGCGCCCTCGTGGACCGCCGTGTGCGCGGCGCCCTCGTCGACCGTGCCGAGCAGGCGGCCGGTTCCGTCCTCGACGACCTGTACCGGGCTGCCGCCGCCCCCGCGGATGTCCGTCAGGTCGACGGCCCGTTCCCGGCGCGTCCAGTGCCAGGCCGTGGCCCGGCGGCGCAGCAGCTTGGCGGCCTCGAGCTGCGGCAGCAGTCCGGCGGCGGCGGGGCCGAAGAGTTCCAAGTCCTCGTCCGTGAGCGGGATCTCGGAGGCGGCGGCGCACAGGTGCGGGGCCAGGACGTAGGGGTTGTCCGGGTCGAGGACCGTGGATTCCACCGGTTGGTCGAACAGGGCCTCGGGGTGATGGACGAGGAAGGTGTCCAGTGGGTCGTCGCGGGCGACCAGGATCGCCAGCGCGCCTTCGCCGGACCGGCCCGCGCGGCCGGCCTGTTGCCAGAGGGAGGCGCGGGTGCCCGGGTAGCCGGAGATGACGACGGCGTCGAGGCCGGAGATGTCGACGCCGAGTTCGAGGGCGGTGGTGGCGGCGAGGCCGAGGAGCTCTCCGGAGTGCAGCGCGGCCTCCAGGGCACGGCGTTCCTCGGGGAGGTAGCCGCCGCGATAGGCGGCGACGCGCCGGGCCAGCGAGCGGTCGATCTCGGTGAGGCGTTCCTGGGCGATGAGCGCGATCAGCTCGGCGCCACGCCGGGACCGTACGAAGGAGATCGAGCGCATGCCCTGGACGGTGAGGTCGGTCAGGAGATCGGCCGTTTCGGCGGTGGCGGTGCGCCGGACGGGTGCACCTTTCTCGCCGTGCAGTTCGGTGAGAGGGGGCTCCCACAGGGCGAACACGAGTTCCCCTCGCGGGGAGGCGTCGTCGGCGACCTCGACGACGGGGAGGCCGGTCAGGCGCCGCGCCGCGACCGAGGGTTCGGCGGCGGTCGCGGAGGCCAGCAGGAAGACGGGGGAGGCGCCGTAGCGGGCGCAGATGCGGCGCAGACGGCGCAGTACCTGGGCGACGTGGGAGCCGAAGACGCCGCGGTAGGTGTGGCACTCGTCGATGACGACGTAGCGCAGGGCGCGCAGGAAGGAGGACCAGCGGGGGTGGGAGGGCAGGATCCCGCGGTGCAGCATGTCGGGGTTGGTCAGGACGTAGTTGGCGTACTGGCGTACCCATTCGCGTTCCTCGAAGGGTGTGTCGCCGTCGTACACGGCTGGGCGTACGGCATTGCCCAGCGGTTGTGAAAGTTCCTTCACCGAGCGGCGCTGGTCTGCCGCCAGGGCCTTGGTGGGAGCCAGGTAGAGGGCGGTGGCGCCCCGGCCGTTCGGGGCCTCGGAGCCCTCCAGGAGGGCCGTCAGGACCGGGGCGAGGTAGGCCAGGGACTTGCCGGAGGCGGTGCCGGTGGCGACGATCACCGACTCGCCGTCCAGGGCGTGCTCGGCGACGCGTGCCTGGTGGGCCCAGGGGTGTTCGATGCCCGAGGCCTGCACCGCGGCGATGACCTCCGGACGGATCCGGTCGGGCCAGACGGCATGGCGACCCTCTCGCGGGGGCAAGTGCTCCGTATGAGTGATGCGCGAAGCCCGGCTCGGCCCCGAGGCGAGCCGGTCCAGGACGGTGCTCGGCGAGGGGCGGGAAGCGGTGTCCGCCGTGGAACGATCGGATCGGTGATTCTTGGCCATCGGCATCGAGTGTGTCACTGGCGTGACGGACAATGGGCCCAAGGCGTCGTGCACGCCTGCCGGTAAGTGATTGAATGCCATCGCGGCTGGCGAACCGTCCCGGGGGCTCTGCCGAGGTGTCCCATGGGGCGACCGCTCGATAGCAAGGTGCTGGAGGATCCGTGGACCTGTCCCTGTCGACTCGCAATGTGTCCGGCCCTAATGGCGACCGTACGGTCGTCGAGGTCGGCGGCGAAATCGATGTATATACCGCGCCCAAGCTGCGAGAGCAGCTGGTCGAGCTGGTGAACGACGGCAGTTTCCACCTCGTCGTCGACATGGAGGGCGTGGACTTCCTCGACTCCACCGGTCTCGGCGTGCTGGTGGGCGGCCTGAAGCGTGTCCGGGCCCATGAGGGCTCGCTGCGTCTGGTCTGCAACCAGGAGCGCATTCTGAAGATCTTCCGTATTACCGGTCTCACCAAGGTGTTCCCGATCCACACCTCGGTGGACGAGGCGGTCAACGCGACCGACTGACGACCGGTCTCCCGGGTCGTGGGCCCGGCATCGCACACATGGGGACCGGGCCCACGGCCCGGCCCCCAGACAGCACGCCCGTAGTTCAGAGGGGGATGCATGGCCACCGTTGAACTCCGCTTCAGCGCGCTGCCCGAGCACGTCAGGACCGCCCGACTGGTGGCGGCAGCGGTGGCGCGCAGGGCCGGAGTGGACGAGGCCGTCCTCGACGAGGTCAGGCTCGCCGTCGGCGAGGCCTGTACTCGTGCCGTCGGACTGCACCAGAGCGGCGGAATCGCGGCGCCGGTGCAGGTGACGCTGATCGAGGAGGAGAAGCAGTTCTCCATCGAGGTCGGTGACGAGGCGCCGGGTTCGGTGCCCGGAGGGGCATCCGGCGCCGCCTCGGACGCGGAGGTCGAGGAGGACGAGATGGGCCTCGCGGTCATCAGCGGCCTCGTCGACGACGTGGAAGTCATCGCCGGAGAGCACGGCGGACTGATCAGGATGAGCTGGCCCACCACGCCGCCGGCCGTGGCTCTTTCCTGACAGCCGTCCCTCTTTAATTCGTCCCGAAGGGCCCTACTCGGTGGGGCCCTTCGGCATGTCCGGGGCAGGCCGGGGTATGTCCGGCAGCGCTCGCTCACCCATATGGTGATCATTTACTCCGGTGATCGCGTACGGCGTTTCGTGAATTGATTCACGATCATTCGCGCGATAATTGGATCAAGCGTCAACGCTTCTGGGGCATTACTGCATTTGGGTTCGTAGACGCCTGTCGATCATTTGCTGAAGAGCAAGTGAAGATTAATTCCGCTTACCGCGGACTGTTTTGATCAGGTTCCGGTACCTAGAATCCGTCCACATCTTGAGCTCAGCCCAAGCGTCAAGGAGGACGAATGGCGGGGCTTTCTACCCCTCATCAGTTTGACCACCCCACAACCTTCGCAGCCGCGGTTCTGACGGACGGCAACCGTCTCATCGTGACGGTCATCGCGGTCGTCGCCGTGGCAGCGCTCGTGGTCGCCGGGATCCTGGTGCGCCAGGTTCTCGCGGCCGGCGAGGGCACCGACAGCATGAAGAAGATCGCGACGGCGATCCAGGAAGGCGCGAATGCCTACCTGGGGCGTCAGATGCGCACGCTCGGCGTATTCGCCGTCGTGGTGTTCTTCCTGCTCATGCTGCTTCCCGCGGACGACTGGAATCAGCGCGCCGGACGGTCGATCTTCTTCCTGATCGGCGCGGCGTTCTCGGCGACCACCGGCTATATCGGTATGTGGCTCGCCGTACGGAGCAATGTCCGCGTGGCCGCGGCCGCACGGGAAGCGACCCCGGCGGAGGGTGAGCCCGAAAAGGATCTCACCGCCGTCTCGCACAAAGCCATGAAGATCGCTTTCCGCACCGGCGGCGTAGTCGGCATGTTCACGGTGGGGCTCGGTCTGCTGGGCGCCTCCTGTGTGGTGCTCGTGTACGCGGCCGACGCGCCGAAGGTCCTTGAAGGCTTCGGTCTCGGCGCGGCACTGATCGCCATGTTCATGCGTGTCGGCGGCGGCATCTTCACCAAGGCCGCCGACGTCGGGGCCGACCTGGTCGGCAAGGTCGAGCAGGGCATCCCCGAGGACGACCCGCGCAACGCCGCGACCATCGCCGACAACGTGGGCGACAACGTGGGCGACTGCGCCGGTATGGCCGCGGACCTCTTCGAGTCGTACGCCGTCACGCTCGTCGCCGCGCTGATCCTCGGCAAGGTGGCGTTCGGCGACGCCGGGCTCGCGTTCCCGCTGATCGTCCCCGCCATCGGCGTACTCACCGCGATGATCGGCATCTTCGCGGTGGCGCCCCGGCGGTCCGACCGCAGTGGTATGTCCGCGATCAACCGCGGGTTCTTCATCTCCGCGGTGATCTCGCTCGTACTGGTCGCCCTCGCCGTCTACATCTACCTTCCGGGGACCTACGCCGAACTGGACGGGGTCACGGACGCGGCGATCAAGGCCAAGGGCGGTGATCCGCGGGTCCTCGCGGTGATCGCCGTCGCGATCGGCATCGTGCTGGCCGCGCTCATCCAGCAGTTGACCGGCTACTTCACCGAGACCACTCGCCGTCCCGTCCGGGACATCGGCAAGAGTTCACTCACCGGCGCGGCCACCGTCGTCCTCGCCGGCATCTCCATCGGTCTCGAATCGGCCGTCTACACCGCCCTGTTGATCGGCCTCGGCGTGTACGGGGCGTTCCTGCTGGGCGGTACGTCGATCATGCTGGCGCTGTTCGCCGTGGCGCTCGCCGGAACAGGCCTGCTCACCACGGTCGGTGTCATCGTCGCGATGGACACCTTCGGTCCCGTCTCCGACAACGCGCAGGGCATCGCCGAGATGTCCGGCGACGTCGAGGGCGCGGGCGCGCAGGTGCTCACCGACCTGGACGCCGTCGGCAACACCACCAAGGCCATCACCAAGGGCATCGCCATCGCCACCGCCGTGCTCGCGGCCTCGGCCCTCTTCGGCTCGTACCGTGACGCGATCACCACGGCCGCGAGCGACGTGGGCGAGAAGGTCTCCGGACCGGGCGCGCCGATGAACCTGATGATGGACATCTCTCAGCCCAACAACCTGGTGGGTCTCATCGCGGGCGCCGCGGTCGTCTTCCTCTTCTCGGGGCTGGCGATCAACGCGGTGTCGCGGTCCGCTGGGGCGGTGGTCTACGAGGTGCGGCGGCAGTTCCGCGAGCATCCCGGGATCATGGACTACTCCGAGAAACCCGAGTACGGACGCGTCGTCGACATCTGCACCAAGGACGCGCTGCGCGAACTCGCCACACCGGGTCTGCTCGCGGTGCTCACGCCGATCGCGATCGGGTTCACGCTCGGCGTCGGCGCGCTCGGTTCGTTCCTCGCGGGTGCGATCGGCACCGGCACGCTGATGGCGGTCTTCCTCGCCAACTCCGGTGGCGCGTGGGACAACGCGAAGAAGCTCGTCGAGGACGGCCACCACGGCGGCAAGGGCAGTGAGGCCCACGAGGCGACGGTGATCGGTGACACCGTCGGTGACCCGTTCAAGGACACGGCGGGCCCCGCCATCAACCCGCTGCTCAAGGTCATGAACCTGGTGTCGCTGCTGATCGCTCCGGCGATCGTCAAGTTCTCGTTCGGCGACGACAAGAACGTCGGCGCACGGGTGTTCATCGCCGTCCTCGCGTTCATCGTGATCGTGGGCTCCGTGTACGTCTCCAAGCGGCGCGGCATCGCCATGGGCGACGAGGAGGACAACGACGAAGGGGTCGCCAAGTCGGCCGATCCGGCGGTGGTTTCGTAGCTCCCGGGTCGCACGCCTGATCCGGCACGGAAATGAGTGCCGGGTCGGGGAGTGAACCAACGGGCGGGTGCACAGCGCGTGTTGACGTGCCGTGCACCCGCCCTGTGTGTGTTCACGCCGCTGTCGTGAGCCTTCTCTCGCTTGGTGCAAACGGCTTCAAAAGCTGCCTTAGTGGACATTCGCCATACGGGTGTCGCCCACATGGCGTGTATGTTCCGGGGCCGAGGGCCATGGAAGGGACCAAACCGGTGAACAAGAAGCTCGCGGCCGCACTGTCCGGCGGTGCGGTACTGGTGCTCGCGCTGTCGGGATGCGGCAGCAGCGAGGACAGCGGCAACGACAAGCTGAACTCCTGGGCGAAGCAGGTCTGCGACGCGGTGAAGCCGCAGGCGCAGAAGATCGAGGAGGCGAACGCCGCGATCCAGAAGCAGACCTCGGACAACAGCACGCCGGAGGCCGTCCAGAAGACCGACGCGCAGGCTTTCCAGGACATGTCCGACGCCTACAAGGCGATCGGCACCGCCGTCTCCAACGCGGGACCGCCGGACGTCGAGGACGGCAAGACGAAGCAGGCCAACGCGGTCAAGGAGCTCAACGACATCTCCACGTCGTACGCCGGCCTGAAGACGCAGGTCGCCAAGCTCGACACCAAGGACCAGGCCAAGTTCGCCGAGGGTCTCAAGGGCATCGCGACCCAGCTCGGCCAACTGAGCCAGAGCGGGAGCGACGCCCTGAAGAAGCTGGAGGAGGGTGACGTGGGCAAGGCGATGGCGCAGCAGGAGAGCTGCAAGTCGGCGTCCGGGTCGCCGGGGGCCGCCAACGGCTGAGGCCGTCCGCAGGATCGAAGGAGAGCCCGGTACGCAGGCGCGCCGGGCTCTCGGCCTGTGCCGCCCGTGCCGCGCTCGCTGTCCACAGGGGAAGCCCGGTCCGCGGGGAGGCTCTGTCCACAGGGGAGGCTCCGTCCACAGGTGTGGGTGCCCGTAGGCGATAGCGGACACAATGGGAGGCGTGAGTCACACCAGCCTGTCACCGTTGCCCTCGTCCGATCGTGCCGACGTCACCGCCCGGCTGCGGAGCGCGCTTCTGGGCGCCTCCTTCACCGCGGACGGTCTCCTCGACCTGCTCGGCGCCCCCGCGTACGCGGCCCTGGCACGCAGTGAGACCGTGCCCGCCCTCCGGGCGACCCGCGGGGACACACCGCTGGAGACGCTCGTTCGGCTGTTCCTGCTGCAGCAGCCCGTGCCGTACGCGCGGGTGGCGGACGTGCTGCCCGTCGAGGACGCCCTGGAACGCGGCTGGCTGATCCGGACGGGCGGGGACGAGGTCGCGGCGAGCGTCGACATCCGGCCTTACGGCGGGCCCGGTGGCGAGGACTGGTTCATCGTGTCCGACCTCGGATGCGCCGTCGGCGGCGCGGGCGGCATCGGCAGCCGGGAGGAAGGTGTCGTCCTCGGAGTGGGAGGGGCCTCCACGACCCTCGCCGGCATCACCGTGCGCACACCCGTCGACTCCGCGCTCGATCTCGGCACCGGCTCCGGGATCCAGGCCCTGCACGTCGCGCAGCACGCCACACGCGTGACGGCGACCGATCTGAACCCCCGCGCCCTGCACATCGCCGCGCTCACCCTCGCGCTCTCCGGAGCCCCGGCCGCCGACCTGCGTCAGGGCTCCCTCTTCGAGCCGGTCCGAGCCGACGAGACGTACGACCTGATCGTCTCGAACCCGCCCTTCGTGATCTCGCCGGGCGCCCGGCTGACGTACCGCGACGGAGGGATGGGCGGGGACGATCTGTGCCGCACGCTCGTTCAGGAGGCGGGGGACCGGCTGAACGAAGGGGGGTACGCCCAGTTCCTGGCCAACTGGCAGCACGTGGAGGGCGAGGACTGGCAGGACCGGCTGCGTTCGTGGGTGCCGCGCGGCTGCGACGCGTGGATCGTGCAGCGCGAGGTGCAGGACGTCACGCAGTACGCGGAGCTGTGGCTGCGCGACTCGGGCGACCACCGGGCCGACCCGGCCGACTACCAGGCGCGGTACGACGCGTGGCTCGACGAGTTCGAGGCCCGCAAGGTGAAGGCTGTCGGCTTCGGATGGATCACCCTGCGCAGGACGGCGGCGGCCGAGCCCTCGATCACGGTCGAGGAGTGGCCGCACTCCGTCGAGCAGCCCCTCGGCGATGCCGTACGTGAGCACTTCGACCGGGTCGACTATCTGAGACGGCACGACGACGCGGGTCTGCTCGCCGGTCACTTCAGACTGGTGGCGGAGGTCGTGCAGGAGCAGGTCGGACTGCCCGGCGCCGAGGACCCGGAGCACGTGGTGCTGCGCCAGCACCGGGGAATGCGCAGGGCCACCAAGGTGGACACGGTCGGCGCGGGCTTCGCCGGCGTGTGCGACGGCACGCTGAGCGCGGGGCGGATCCTCGACGCCATCGCCCAACTGGTCGGCGAGGATCCGGTGTTGCTGCGAGACCGGACGCCCGCACAGATCCGCCTGCTGGTCGAGCAGGGATTCCTGGAGCCGGTCGAGTAGCTGGTGATGCCGGGGCGGGCGGAGGAGGCGGGCAGGGGTGCCGACGTGCCTTCTCAGGCACTCAGGCTTCTCAGGTCCCCCCGGTCCCCCGGTCTCTCCGGTCCTCCGGCTTCTCCGGTTCGATCCCCCTGTCTCTTCCGTCCGGCTTTCCGGCCTCTCCCGTCCGGTCCTCCGGTTACCTCCTGCCGGGGGCGGCAGGAGGCGTGGGGCCGGCCCGGGAGGTCCGGCGTCCGCTCGCGCCGCCGCTGGTCGCGCTCGGACGGACACCCGATCGGGATCTTCCGGGAGGTGAAACCGGCCAACATCCGATGGACGGCGGATGCTTCCGTTCAGCCCCCAGCCCCCAGCCCCCAGCCCCCAGCCCCCAGCCCCCAGCCCCCAGCCCTCAGCCCCCAGCCCTCAGCCCTCAGCCCTCAGCCCCCAGCCCCCAGCCCTCAGCCCCCAGCCCGAGCCCCCAGCCCCAGCGCCGGTGCCTGCGGCAGCACCCGTGGCTGTCCTTCCCGTCCGCTCATGCAGCCCTTTCCCGGCCCCGGGCTCCGCCCTGTCCATTTCGAGGCGCTGTGGCGTGGGCGTAGCGGGGGACGGGAAGGACGGATTCGCCACAGTCGGGAGCGCGGGGAGCGCGTCGGCACGGCGGGGACGGCAGGGGGCGTGCGACGTCGGGTGAGGGTGCGGGCGCCCCATGGGGTGCTGGTCGCCAGGCGTTCACCGTGGGTTCGTACATCGGCTGCCGGGGCGTGTCAGCCTCCCGAGCCTGAGGACGCGGGGCGAAAGGACAGAGCCATGGAAAGCGGGCCGGCGATCTTCGTGGGGATGGTGTTCGCCCTGTTCGGAAGCGGGATCCTGGCCTGGACGGTGGTCCGGGTGCGGCAGGGCGAGCCGGTCGCCCATGGTGTGAACCGCGTCGCATCGGCGACCCTCGCGAGCGTCGCCGGAAGCGGGGCGCTGGCGCTGGGGGTGTGGTGCCTCACGCGCGTGTGAGACCGCGCGTGAGGACCCCGGCTCGGGTAACCGGAAAGTTACCCTCCGGGTAGGCCCGGAAGGGCAGGTCGACACTCCGGGCGGCAGGAATGGCGGTAGTCGGGTTACCGTTCGAGTGGCCGTTGCGGGCTTTTCCCGTTTGACACGGGGGCGGGATGTACCGTCACACTCCGCAGCGTCAGCATGACCCGATCCCTCGGGAGCCAAGCCCCGGGGAGATTCCGCGTCGACCGGAGAGAAGAGCGAAGTTGTCCCCGACCAGCGACACCGCACACGGCGGCCGCCGACTCGTCATCGTCGAGTCGCCTGCCAAGGCGAAGACGATCAAGGGGTACCTCGGCCCCGGCTATGTCGTCGAAGCGAGCGTCGGGCACATCCGTGACCTTCCCAACGGCGCCGCGGAGGTGCCCGAGAAGTACACCGGCGAGGTCCGCCGCCTCGGCGTCGACGTCGAGAACGACTTCCAGCCCATCTATGTGGTCAACGCCGACAAGAAGGCTCAGGTCAAGAAGCTCAAGGACCTGCTGAAGGATTCCGACGAGCTCTTCCTCGCCACCGATGAGGACCGCGAGGGCGAGGCCATCGCGTGGCACCTCCTGGAGGTCCTGAAGCCCAAGGTTCCCGTTCACCGGATGGTCTTCCACGAGATCACCAAGGACGCGATCCGCAGCGCCGTCGCCAACCCGCGCGAGCTGAACAAGCGCATGGTCGACGCGCAGGAGACCCGCCGCATCCTCGACCGCCTCTACGGCTACGAGGTCTCGCCGGTCCTGTGGAAGAAGGTCATGCCGCGGCTGTCGGCGGGCCGCGTCCAGTCCGTGGCGACCCGGCTCGTCGTCGAGCGGGAGCGCGAGCGCATCGCCTTCCGTTCCGCCGAGTACTGGGACCTGACCGGCACCTTCGGCACCGGCCGCACCGGTGACGCGAGCGACCCGGCCAACCTCGTCGCCCGTCTGACCGCGGTCGACGGCAAGCGCGTCGCCCAGGGCCGCGACTTCGACTCGCTCGGCCAGATCAAGGGCGCGAACACGCTCCACCTGGACGAGACGAACGCCCGCGCGCTCGCCGCCGCTCTTCAGGACACGAACTTCGCCGTCCGCTCGGTCGAGTCCAAGCCCTACCGCCGCTCGCCGTACGCGCCGTTCCGTACGACGACGCTCCAGCAGGAGGCCTCGCGCAAGCTCGGCTTCGGAGCGAAGGCCACCATGCAGGTGGCGCAGAAGCTGTACGAGAACGGCTTCATCACTTATATGCGTACGGACTCCACGACCCTCTCGGACACGGCCGTCACGGCCGCCCGTGCCCAGGTCACCCAGCTGTACGGCGCCGACTATCTGCCGGCGCAGCCGCGTACGTACGCCGGGAAGGTCAAGAACGCGCAGGAGGCGCACGAGGCGATCCGTCCCTCGGGCGATCGTTTCCGCACCCCCGCCGAGACGGGACTGACCGGCGACCAGTTCAGGCTGTACGAACTGATCTGGAAGCGCACCGTCGCCTCCCAGATGAAGGACGCGGTCGGCAACTCCGTCACCGTGAAGATCGCGGGCACCTCCGCCGACGGCCGGGACGCCGAGTTCAGCGCGTCCGGCAAGACGATCACCTTCCACGGCTTCCTCAAGGCGTACGTCGAGGGCGCGGACGACCCGAACGCGGAGCTCGACGACCGTGAGCGCCGCCTTCCGCAGGTCAACGAGGGCGACCCGCTGTCCGTCGAGGAGATCACGGTCGACGGCCACGCCACCAAGCCGCCGGCCCGCTACACCGAGGCATCCCTGGTCAAGGAGCTCGAGGAGCGCGAGATCGGCCGCCCGTCGACGTACGCGTCGATCATCGGAACGATCCTCGACCGCGGTTACGTCTTCAAGAAGGGGACGGCCCTGGTGCCCTCCTTCTTGTCGTTCGCCGTGGTCAACCTCCTGGAGAAGCACTTCGGGCGGCTCGTCGACTACGACTTCACCGCCAAGATGGAGGACGACCTCGACCGCATCGCCCGCGGTGAGGCGCAGGCCGTGCCGTGGCTCAGGCGCTTCTACTTCGGCGAGGGCGACGCGGCCGGTGCCGCCGACGCGGGCAACGGCGACGGCGACCACCTGGGCGGCCTCAAGGAGCTCGTCACCGACCTGGGCGCCATCGACGCCCGTGAGGTGTCCTCGTTCCCGGTCGGCAACTCCATCGTGCTGCGCGTCGGCCGCTACGGCCCGTACGTCGAGCGCGGGGAGAAGGACGACGAGAACCACCAGCGCGCCGACGTCCCCGAGGACCTGGCCCCGGACGAGCTGACCGTCGAACTCGCCGAGGAGCTGCTCGCCAAGCCGAGCGGTGACTTCGAGCTCGGCGCCGACCCGCAGACGGGTCACCAGATCATCGCCAGGGCCGGCCGCTACGGTCCGTACGTCACCGAGGTGCTCCCCGAGGGCACCCCGAAGACGGGCAAGAACGCCGTCAAGCCGCGTACCGCCTCGCTCTTCAAGACGATGGCGCTCGACACGGTGACCCTGGAGGACGCCCTTCAGCTGATGTCGCTGCCGCGCGTCGTCGGCACGGACGCCGAAGGTGTCGAGATCACCGCGCAGAACGGGCGCTACGGTCCGTACCTGAAGAAGGGCACGGACTCGCGGTCGCTCACCTCCGAGGACCAGCTCTTCACCATCACGCTGGCAGAGGCGCTGGAGATCTACTCCCAGCCCAAGCAGCGGGGCCGCGCGGCCGCCAAGCCGCCGCTGAAGGAACTGGGCACCGACCCGGTCAGCGAGAAGCCGGTGGTGGTCAAGGACGGCCGCTTCGGTCCGTACGTCACCGACGGCGAGACCAACGCGACCCTGCGCTCCGATGACAGCGTCGAGGCCATCACGCCGGAGCGCGGCTACGAGCTGCTCGCCGAGAAGCGTGCCAAGGGTCCGGCCAAGAAGACCGCGAAGAAGGCGCCCGCCAAGAAGGCACCGGCCAAGAAGGCGCCTGCCAAGAAGACCGCCGCCAAGAAGACGACGGCTTCCACCGCGGCTGCCAAGAAGGCGCCCGCCAAGAAGACCGCCGCGAAGAAGACGGCGGCCTCGGAAGGCTGAGCCACCCGCTGAGCCGCCGCCGGACCCTGTCGAAGAGCGGAAGCCCCTACACCATTTGGTGTGGGGGCGTCCGTTTGTTCGGGCACCCCTTCGGGGAGTCAGTGGGTCCGGATAGGCTGGCAGGATGACGCGAGCCGAGCAGCCAACGGCCCACAATTGGGCCCCCGACGAAGCCCTGGTCGCGGATTCGCGCGAGCGTGCCGTCCGCGCCCTGCTGCGTCAACCGCAGCTGAAGCGGTTGTGGAGCGCACACCTCGTGGGGGGTGTCGCGGACGTCCTGTCCCTGCTTGTCCTGGTCGTGCTCGCCCTCCAGGCGGCGATCTCCGAGGGTTCCTTCGGCGGTGGCGCCCGCGGGGCGGCCCTCGCCGTGGCGGCCGTCTTCGGGGCGCGCGTCCTCGCGACGCTGCTCTTCGGAGCCGTGCTCCTGGGCCCCCTGACAGCGCTCACCTCTCCCGAGGGACCGCTCGACCGGCGCTGGACCATGCTCGTGGCCGACGGCCTGCGGGCCGCGCTCCTCATCGTCGCGCCCCTGTTCATCGACTGGACCCCGGACAACGCCCTCGCCGTGGTCCTGGTCATCGTCTTCGTGTCCGGGGTCGCCGAGCGGTTCTGGACGGTCTGCCGGGAGAGCGCGGCGCCCGCGCTGCTGCCCGCGCCGCCGCTGGAGGGCGCCACCGTGCGCCCGCTGCCGGACCACATGGACGCGCTGCGGCGGCTGTCCCTGCGCACCGCCTTCGTCGCGGTGCCGATCGCGGCCCTCGCCCTGGTCGCCGTCTCCCTCGTCAGCAACATGCTGGGCGCCGGGATCGACTGGTTCCACCTCCACCAGGCCGCCCTCGCCTCGTACGTGGCGGCCGGACTGTTCGCGGCCTCCCTGTCGGTGGTCGCCTTCCTCGAACTGCCCGACGCCCGTACCCCGCGCGCGCGGTCGCCGCTCGAAGGACTGCGCCGCCCGAAGACGGGCACGGCCGACGACAAGGGCCGCACCGGCGCGATCCCGCTCCTGGTGCCGGCCTGCGCAGCCGTCGCCGGGGCGATCTCGGCCGCCGTCGCCGTCGCCGTGCTGGACGCCATCGACCTGGGCGGCGGACCGGTGCTGTACGGGCTGCTGGTGCTGGCCCTGACCGGCGGCGTCGTCGCAGGCATCCGCACGGCCCCCTCCCTGCTCCCGTCGCTGTCGCGGCGCAGGCTGCTCGCGCTCGCCATCGCCTTCACCGGGATCGCGCTGCTGGCCGCCGGTCTCGTCCCGGACGTCACCACCGTGCTGCTGATCCTGGCCTTCGCCGGCGTGGGCGCGGGTGTCGCGGCGAACACCGGCCACGCACTGCTCGACCAGGAGACCGAGGACTACCGACGGGCCCGCACGACCGAGCACCTCCACGCGGTGGTACGGGTCTTCGTCGGGGTCGGCGCGATCGTGGCGCCGCTGGTCGCCGCGGCGATCGGCCCGCACCGCCTGGAGAACGGCAAGTTCGTGTTCGCGCACGGCGGTGCCGCCTTCACCCTGATGCTGGTCGGCGCGCTTCTGCTGCCCGTCGCCGCCCTGGTGCTCGCCAAGGCCGACGACCGTTCCGGCGTGCCGCTGCGCAAGGACCTGCTGGACGCGCTGCGCGGTGGCGACGACCCGGCGCAGGTGCCCGCCACGAGTGGCTTCTTCATCGCTCTCGAGGGCGGCGACGGGGCCGGCAAGTCCACTCAGGCGCAGGCACTCGCCGACTGGATCCGGGCCAAGGGCCACGAGGTCGTGGTGACCCGCGAGCCGGGCGCCACGCCGGTCGGCAAGCGGCTGCGCTCGATCCTCCTCGACGTGTCGTCCGCGGGCCTCTCGCACCGCGCCGAGGCCCTGCTGTACGCCGCCGACCGCGCGGAGCACGTCGACACGGTCGTCCGTCCCGCTCTGGAGCGGGGCGCCATCGTCATCTCCGACCGCTACATCGACTCTTCCGTGGCCTACCAGGGCGCGGGCCGCGACCTGTCGCCCACGGAGATCGCCCGCATCAACCGATGGGCGACGGACGGGCTCGTACCGCATCTGACCGTGCTGCTGGACGTGTCGCCGGAAGCCGCCCGTGAGCGGTTCACCGAGGCGCCCGACCGGCTGGAGTCGGAGCCGGTCGAGTTCCACGCGCGCGTGCGGTCCGGTTTCCTGACGCTCGCCGCCGCCGACCCGGGCCGTTACCTGGTCGTCGACGCCGCGCAGGAGCCCGAGGCCGTCACCACGGTCGTACGGCACCGGCTCGACGTGATGCTGCCCCTCTCCGAGGCCGAGGTGAAGGCCCAGGAGGAGGCGCGCAGGGCGGCCGAGGAGGAAGCCCGGCGCAAGGCCGAGGAAGAGGCCGCCCGCAAGGCGGAGGAGGAGCGCCTGGAGCGCGAGCGTCAGGCCCAGCTCGTGAAACTGCGCGCCGAGGAGGAAGAGCGCAAGCAGCGCGAGCTGGAAGAGGCCCAGCGGCGCGAGGCCGAGCGCCAGGCGGAGGAGGCCCGGCAGCGTGCCGAGGAGGCCCGCCGCCGCGCCGAGGAGGAGCGGGTCCGGCTTCTCGCCGAGGAAGAGGCCCGCGCCGCGGAGCAGGAGCGGGCGCGCAGGCAGGCCGAGGAGGAGGCGCGGCTGCGTGCCGAGGCCGAGGCACGCCGTCTGGAGAAGCAGCGGAAGGCCGAGGAGGCGCTGCTGCGGGCCGAGGAGGCCCGGCGGATCGCCGCGGAGGCCGCCGCCGCTTCGGCGGCCGCGTCGGCTTCGGCCGAGGCCGCGGTGTCGAGTACCGGTACAGCCGCGAAGTCCGACGGTCCGGCGGGTTCGCGGTCCGGTGCGGGGACGGGACGCGACGCCGACGAGGCTTCGAAGCCCTCGGCATCTCCGTCCGCCTCCGCCTCCGCGTCGGCCTCCAGGCCTTCATGGGCGGTTTCCGCGCCGGACAACGAGCCGACGGTGCCCACGCCGGTCGTCACCGACCCGGCGGCGGTCGACGAGACTGCCGTGCTTCCGCCCGTACGACCGACTGAGCGCCGCTCGGGCAGCCGCCTGGGGTCCCGCTCCGACGTCGAGGACACGGCCACGCTGCCGAAGCCGCCGGTTCCGGGCGGGGCGGCGGACGAGACGGCGGTGCTGCCGCCCGTCTCCCCGGACCCGCGCGCGGCCGACGAGACGGCCGTCCTTCCTCCGGTACGGGGCAGGGGTGCGGGGACCAGGGCCGAAGAGCCGTCCGGTGACCCCACGGACCGGATGCCCCGGGGCTTCTTCCGCGACGAGCGGCAGGCGGAGGGGCCCGAGGGTCCCTCCGACCGCACGCGGGAGCTGCCGCAGGTGGACGAGACGGGAGCCCCGCGCCGCAGGCCGCGTCCGGACTGGGCCGAGGAGACCCCGCTCGACGACCTCCCGACCCTGGCGGACGAACTGCTCGGCCCGCGTGACGACGAGGACGACTGGGACGAGGGCCCCGGCCGCGGCCGGGGCGGACGGCGACGCTAGTCCGGCCGACGGCAGACGGCCGGGGCTACGACCCGGCAGGCGGCTGATGGCTGATGGGTGACGGCCGATGGCTGGGATCGGGGCCGTCTGCCGGTCGGTGTCCGGCGGGCCGCGGCCCGCCGGGGCGGCGCGACCCCGGCGGGCCGGCGTTCGGCGTCCGGTTCGGAGCCGGTGCACGGGCGGGTGTGCCCCGGTTGTCAGTGACGACCCGCACAATGGACGACGCGAGACAAAGTGCGACGGAAGGCGGAGCCCATGCCTGTGTGGGACGACCTGGTGGGCCAGGAGAAGGTGAGCGAACAGCTTGCCGCCGCTGCCCGGGACGCCGACGCCCTCGTCACGGCGGTCACCGCGAAGACCCCGCCCCCCGAGGCGTCCAAGATGACGCACGCCTGGCTGTTCACGGGCCCGCCCGGATCGGGCCGCTCCACGGCCGCCCGCGCGTTCGCGGCCGCGTTGCAGTGCGTGAGCCCCGACCGCGCGCTCGGCGGAATCCCCGGCTGCGGGTTCTGCGACGGCTGTCACACGAGCCTGGTCGGCACCCACGCCGACGTGCAGATCGTCCGCACCGACCTGCTCTCCATCGGTGTCAAGGAGACCCGCGACCTGGTCCGCCGCGCCCAGCTGTCCCCCGCGGGCGGCCGCTGGCAGGTCATCGTCCTGGAGGACGCGGACCGTCTCACGGAGGGCGCGGGCAACGTCCTGCTCAAGGCCGTCGAGGAACCCGCCCCCCGTACGGTCTGGCTCCTGTGCGCGCCGTCCATCGAGGACGTACTGCCCACCATCCGCTCCCGCTGCCGGCTGCTCACGCTGCGCACCCCGCCGGTCGACGCCGTGGCCGACATCCTCATCCGCCGTGACGGCATCGAGCCCGACGTCGCGGCGGCCGCCGCGCGCGCGACGCAGGGCCACATCGGGCGGGCCCGCCGCCTCGCGACGGACCCGAGCGCCCGTCAGCGCCGGGCCGCCGTCCTCAAGCTCCCGCTGCGGATCGACGACATCGGCGGCTGCCTCAAGGCGGCCCAGGAGCTGATCGACACGGCTTCCGAGGACGCGAAGCAGCTCGCCGAGGAGGTCGACGTCAAGGAGACGGACGAGCTGAAGGCGGCGCTCGGCGCGGTGCAGGGCGGCCGGATGCCACGGGGCACGGCGGGCGTCATGAAGGATCTGGAGGACCGGCAGAAGCGCCGAAGAACGCGGACGCAGCGGGACAGCCTGGACCTGGCGCTGATCGACCTCACCGGCTTCTACCGCGATGTGCTCGCCCTTCAGCTCGGTTCCCGTCTGGCCATCGCCAACGCGGAGGCGGAGGACACGCTGGAGCGGCTGGCCCGCGGCAGTTCGCCGGAGTCGACCCTGCGCCGTATCGACGCGATCGCCGCGTGCCGTGTGGCACTCGACCGCAACGTGGCTCCGCTGCTGGCGGTGGAGGCGATGACGATGGCGCTCCGCGCGGGCTGATCCCCTCCCGCCCGCCCTGTCGGGGGCGACCCGACCGGGGAGGGACTCGTTCGGGGCGACCTCTCCGGGGTACCCGTTCGGGGCGATCTGGCGGGTGGGCGGTTGACCGGGTCACTCGTACGAGGCGCTTCCGCGACTGAAGGTGATCAATTGATCGCGCAAGGTTACGCTCGCGAGATGCACATGAGGCGCACCACACGGCCGACCCGACCCCTCCGTGCGAGCGGCGTGCTGCTGGCCGCCGCGGCGCTGCTCATCCCCGCCTGCTCCTCCTCGGGAAGTTCCACGACGACGGCCGCGACGACCGAGTCGGTGCTCACCGCGCTGCCGCGCGCCACACCCTCGGCGCTGGCGCCGTACTACGAGCAGAAGCTGAACTGGCGCAGCTGTGGTGTCCCCGGCTTCGAGTGCGCCACGATGAAGGCGCCGCTCGACTACGCGAAGCCCGGCTCGGGTGACGTCAGGCTGGCGGTCTCCCGCAAGAAGGCCACAGGTCCGGGCAAGCGGCTCGGTTCGCTGCTGGTCAATCCGGGAGGGCCGGGCGGTTCGGCGGTCGGCTATCTCCAGTCGTACGCCGGGATCGGTTATCCGGCGGACGTCCGTGCCCGCTACGACATGGTCGCGGTCGACCCGCGGGGAGTGGCCCGCAGCGAACCGGTCGAATGCCTCAACGGTCGCGCGATGGACGCGTTCACGCAGACGGACACCACGCCGGACGACGGCCGGGAGACGGATCAGCTCGTCGAGGCGTTCAAGAAGTTCGCCGGGGGCTGCGGCGCGCACTCGCCCGATCTGCTCCGGCACGTCTCCACGGTCGAGGCGGCCCGTGACATGGACATCCTGCGGGCCGTGCTGGGCGACGAGAAGCTGACGTATGTGGGGGCGTCGTACGGGACGTTCCTGGGGGCGACGTACGCGGGTCTCTACCCGGACCGGGTGGGCCGGCTGGTGCTGGACGGAGCGCTCGACCCGTCACTGAACGCGCGCAAGCTCAACGAGGAGCAGACGGCGGGGTTCGAGACGGCGTTCCAGTCCTTCGCGAAGGACTGCGTGCGGCAGAGCGACTGTCCCCTCGGCGACGCGGGCACGAGCCCGGAGGAGGTGGGCAGGAACCTGAAGGCGTTCTTCCGGCAGTTGGACAAGGAGCCCATCCCGACGGGTGATCCGGACGGCCGCAAGCTCGGAGAGGCGCTCGCGACGACCGGGGTGATCGCGGCGATGTACGACGAGACGGCCTGGCCGCAGCTGCGTGACGCGCTCACCTCCGCGATGAAGGGGAACGACGGCGCGGGCCTGCTCGCCCTCTCCGACAGCTACTACGAGCGGGACGCCGACGGCCGGTACGCGAACCTGATGTCCGCCAACGCCGCCGTGAACTGCCTCGACCTGCCGCCCGCCTTCTCCGGCCCGGACCAGGTGGAGCAGTCGCTCCCCTCCTTCGAGAAGGCGTCCCCCGTCTTCGGTGAGGGCCTGGCCTGGGCCTCGCTGAACTGCGCGTACTGGCCGGTCAGGAACACCGGCGAGCCCCGCCGCATCGAGGCCAGGGGTGCGGCGCCGATCCTCGTCGTCGGCACCACCCGGGACCCGGCGACCCCGTACCCCTGGGCTCAGTCCCTGGCCTCCCAGCTCTCCTCCGGCACGCTCCTGACCTACGTCGGCGACGGTCACACCGCCTACGGGCGCGGCAGCGCCTGCATCGACTCCACGATCAACCGCTACCTCCTCCAGGGCACCCCTCCGGAGAAGGGAAAGCGCTGCTCATAGCCCTGCCGGGCAGGTGCGGAGCGCCTGCCCCGGGGCGTGTACGGAGCACCCCGGGAAACTGTGTAGACTTACCGACGTTGCTGATCGCACCATAGGTGTGGACAGCGCGCCGCCTTAGCTCAGATGGCCAGAGCAACGCACTCGTAATGCGTAGGTCTCGGGTTCGAATCCCGAAGGCGGCTCTGTGGAAGCCTCAGGACTCACTCGCCGTGACCTGGGGCTTTTGCTTTTTTGTCGAGTGTGACTGCGGCGCCCTGCGCGGGCCGCGCGACGGTTTCCGGTCTTCGTTCCGGTCCCGGTCACTCGTTCCGCGCAGGTTCCGGGGCGCGGGCGCGAAGGTGTCTCCCGTGCGGCGCGGGTCCTTCCCGGGATGCGAGCGGACCTTGACGCGGCGCGTCGGATCGATCCTGGTGTGCCGCGGGATTTCCATGATCGTCTGCAGGTCCGCCCCCGGCGTGTTCGGGATCGCGCCCTCCGGGTTGTTCCGTGCGGCCCGGCGGGCACGGGCGCCCGTCGGTACCGTCGGAATCCAGCCAAAGCGGCGAGGTGTCGCTTAATTCAACTTCGGTCGTGATTACTCCCGTTACGATCATCGGCGGCCCTGGAAGCACCATGACCAACCAGGGTGAACAACCAAACGGGAGAAAAAATGCGCAAGTTGGCAGTCTGCGTGCTCGCCGGCGGAATCTTCGCCCTGAGCGCCGGGACCGCGATGGCGGTCTCGTGGCACACCATTCCGACGCTCACCACGGGGGGCGCATCCTTCAAGGACGGCCAGTACGCGTTCTGGCCGTCCGGGCAGAACCACGGTGCCTTCGAGTGGAAGGGCAACCTCAAGGACACCGACAACGGCGACGGGCACAACGTCTACATCCAGGTGCGGGTCGAGGGCTACGACTGGAGCCGGTACAACGGCAAGCAGAGGACGTCCGTCCCGCTCGACAAACTGAACTGGGACGGTGCCGCGCAGTACACCAGCAACGCGTACATACGCGTCTGCCGTGACAAGGGCTCGCTGAACCCCGACAACTGCTCGCCGACCAAGCACTACCAGAGGTAGTCGGCCGCTCGGGCAAGACCGCGGGTCCAGGACGTACTCCTGGGCCCGCACGCTTCTTTGGGGGAAGCCAACAGCATGTCAGAAATACTTGTCGCCACGGGAGTCGACCTCTCCTACGGCAATCAGCCGGCCGTCCTCGACGCCCATCTCTCGGTGTCCGTCGGGGAAGTCGTGGCGATCACCGGACAGAGCGGTTCCGGAAAGTCCTCGCTGCTCTACTGCCTCGCCGGGGTTCTGCCCGCCGCGCGCGGCCAGGTGCGGTTCGAAGGGCGGGCGCTCGGCGGTCTCGGCGACGACGAGATCAGCACGCTCCGCCGGGAACGGTTCGGATTCGTCTTCCAGTACGGCGAGTTGCTGCCGGAACTCACCGTCGAGGAGAACACCGCCCTGCCTCTGCGTCTGGCCGGACAGCGCAAGGGCCCCGCGCTCGCGGCGGCCGGCGAGGTGCTCGAACGTCTCGGGCTCGGCGAGCTGCGCGAGCGCCGTCCCGGGCAGGTCTCCGGCGGGCAGTGCCAGCGTGTCGCGGTCGCGCGTTCCCTGGTGCACCGGCCGGCGATCGTCTTCGCGGACGAGCCGACGGGTTCGCTCGACAGCGCCAACGCCTCCGCCGTGCTCAAGGAGTTCCTCGGCCTGGCCCGGTCGCAGGGCACCGCCGTGATTCTGGTGACGCACGACCCCGCCGTCGCCGCCCAGGCGGACACCCACTACACGATGGCCGACGGAGTCCTGAGCCCGCGGGGTGCGGCGTGAGGGAGTTCCTGCTCGGTCTGCGCCTGCTGTTCGGGGCGGGACGCGGCAACCGCATACGTTTCTACCTCATGGCCGTCGGCGGTTCGGTCGGTGTCTGCTGCCTCGCCCTCGTCCTCACCGTTCCGGCGATCCTCGACGCGCACGACGGCCGCGCCGCCGCCCGCCAGGCCGTCACCTCCGCCAAGGGGCCGGCGAACGGCACCCTCGTCCTCCAGCGCGACGACGCGTACGGCTCCCGGTCCTTCACCCGGGTCTTCGTCGCCGAGGGCACCGGGGGCCCGCGGCAGGTGCCTCCCGGACTGAGCGAACTCCCCGCTCCCGGTGAGGTGTTCGTCTCCCCGCGCGTGTACGACCTGCTGCGTTCCGCACCCGGCGTCAAAGGCCTGCTGCCCGGCCGCGAGGCGGGCGCGATCGGTCCGGCAGGACTCGCCCATCCCGACGAGCTCTACGCCTACGTCGGGACCGACCGGGCCACGCTGGCCCGTGAGGGGCGAACCCTGAAGGGGTTCGGCTACAGCTACGCGCCGTTCCCGGCCGTCGAGCCGTCCACGCTCACCGATGTGCGGTTCGCCCTGGCCACGCTGGTCCTGCTGCCCCTGGTCATCTTCCTGTCGGTCTGCGCCCGGCTCTCCGCCGCCAGCCGGATGCGCCGCCTCGCGGCCCTGCGGCTGCTCGGCCTGAGCGTCAAGGGCACCCAGCGGGTGAACGCCGCCGAGACCGTCGTCGCGGCGCTGCTGGGCGCGGTGCTGGGACTCGGCGAGTACTGGGTGCTCAACCAGGTGATGGCACGGGCCGGTCTGCCGGGGCTGAGGTGGTATCCCGGCGACGGCGCCCTGTCCGTCACCACGATCGCCGTCTGCCTGGTCGGCTGCCCGGTCCTCGCGTGGCTCGTCAGCCGCAGGAGCGCGCGGGACGCGACCGCCAACCCGCTCGCGGTGCGGCGCACGGCGGTACCGCGGCCCCCGTCGAAGTGGGTCGGCCTGCTGCTGCTCAGCGGCCTGGGCATCGTGTGCGGCTTCTGCGCCACGGGCCTGATGGGGCATCCCGCCTCCAGCCTCGGTGTCAACGCGCTGCTGGTGGTCGCCGGCGTCGTCCTGACCGGAGTCGGACTGGTGCTGACGCTGCCGCTGCTGTCGTACGCGCTGGCCAGACGGGTGGCGCGGACCACCGGGTCCCTGACGCTCAACCTGGCGATGCGGCGCAACGAGGCCGAGCCGGGCAGCACGATGCGCGTGGTCACCAGCCTCGTCCTGCTCGTCTACGTCGCCTCGCTGGCCCAGGGTGTGCTCATCCAGTTGGAGCAGGTCACCCGCCCGTCCGGCGCGGTACAGGACTACTCCCTGCCCCTGTCGGGACTCAGCACACGACAGCAGCGGGATCTCGACGACGTGTCCGGGGTCCGGGCACACGCCCTCCTGATGAACTCCTGGGTCGACCTGAACGCCAGTGAGCCCGGCGTCGTCGCCTCGTCGGCCACGGCCCTGGTGGGCACCTGCGCGGACCTGCGACGGATGACCGCGCACACCGACGGCTGTGTGGACGGCAAGGTGCTGCGCCTGGTGGACCCCAACTCGAGCGTGGGATCCGACATGCGGACCGGCACGTCCTTCCCGTTCCGCTTCCGTGACGGCGACGGGCGGGACAAGCGCCTGACCGTTCCCGTGCCCGCGGGCCGGGTCGTCTACAGCGGGTACTCCGGTTCCGCGGTCGGCAGCGCCGAGCTCCTCGTCCCGCCGTCCGCCCTCCCCGCCGGCGCCCGCCCCCGCGACGCCGAGGTCCTCCTCGCCGGCGACTCCGACCCCGGACAGGTGCGTGCCGTCCTCGACGGGATCGCCGCCGTCGCCCCGATCGCCGAGATCGAGCTGGTCGGACTGAACATCCAGGGCCTGGAGCAGATCTCCGTGGTCGAGACCCTGCTCGCCCTGGGCATGATCATGGGTCTGGTCATCGGGGTGGCGGCCTTCCTCGTGTCCGTCACCGACCGGGCCGTCGAGCGCCGTGCCCAGGTCACCGCCGTCACGCTGATCGGCGCGCGGGCGAGAACCATGCGGGCCGTCCAGTGCGCCCAGGTCGTACTGCCCCTGGGTCTCGGACTGGTCCTGGCCCTGGTCTCGGGCAAACTCGCCGAGTCCAGCTACCTGATCACCGGTGGCGGCGCGATCCGCTGGGACACGGACGGCGTTCCCCTGCTCGTGCTCGCCACGGTGGGTGTGGTGGCGATGGCCGCGGTGGGCTCACTGCCGCTGGTGGGCCGCCGTATCGACCCGGAGCTGATCCGCCGGGACTGACGGGGGCGGCCCGCGCGAGCGACTCCGCTCCGGTGGTCTTCGGTCACGAGGCCGCCGAGACGTCTGCCGAGGGGCTGTCCGGCCGTGGGCCGGGCGGCCCCTTCGCCGTTGGGCGCACAGGGGTCGGGGCGCCGGGTTCGCCGGGCGGCACACAGGGCCCGGGGCTCCGGCCCGCCGCCTCGTGTCATGCCGCGGACACCCCCGCCGAGCTCACCCCCGACAGCGCCATCCGTTCCACCCGGCGTGCCTGGTCCAGGCCCCCGGCGTCGACGTAGGTGAAGGGGGTGGCGGCGCACAGCCGCAGGAACGTCCGCTTCGCCTCGGCGTCGTCGGAGATCACCCGGATGTCGGGGACGGCCGGGTCGGGGCCCCCGTCGAACGCCTCCCACCACACGTTCTTGAAGGCGCCCACCAGCCGCGCCCCGGGGAACGCGGCGGCGAGGTCCTCGGCGCCGCCGACCGCCCAGGGGCCGACGAAGTCGATGTGACCGCCGGTGAACGGGTTGGTGATGTCCACCAGGATCTTCCCGCGCAGCACGGACCGCCAGGGCCTGAGCTGCTGCACCGCTCCCTGGACGCCGAGGAAGGCGGGGACGACCACCGACGAGCGCGCGACGACCTCCTCGCAGCACCCGCCGGTCACGATCGCCCCGCCCTCACCCTTCGGACCGGTCACCCCCGTCACCCCGTGCCTCCCGGCGTCCGAGCCGAGCAGCACCTCGTGTCCGGCCCGGGCGAACATCGTCGCCAGGGTGATGGCGATCCCGCCCGTTCCCAGTACCCCGATCGTCACGGCCCCGCTCTCCCTTCCCCGGTCCGGGCTCATGCCGTACGCGTCTCCCCGGTCCGGGCTCATGCCGTACGCGTCTTTCCGGTCCCGGCTCATGCCGTACGCGTCAGCACCAGGCTGACGTTGTGTCCTCCGAAGCCGAAGGAGTTGGCGAGCGCCGCGTCCCACCGGCCGGTGCGGTTCGCGCCGCTGACCACGTCCAGCCGGACGGCCGGGTCGGGGTCGTCCAGGTTGCGGGTGGCGGGGACCACCCCGTGGTGGAGCGCGAGCAGCGCGGACATCGCCCCGAACGCCCCCGACGCGCCGAGCATGTGACCGGTCATCGACTTGGTCGCGGTCACCACGGGGTGCTCGCCCAGCGCCTTCGCGACCGCCTCGGCCTCGGCGAGATCGCCACCCGGGGTCGAGGTGGCGTGGGCGTGCACATGCCCGACATCGCGGGCTTCCAGCCGCGCGTCCCGCAGGGCCGCCCGCATCGCGAGGACCTGCCCCTCGGTGTCGGACGCCGAGATGTGCCGGGCGCTGGAGCCCACGGCGGCACCGGCCACCGTGCCGTAGACGCGGGCGCCCCGGGCGCGGGCGAACTCGGCGCGTTCGAGGACCATGACCGCGGCGCCCTCGGCCATGACGAAGCCCGAGCGGGCCGCGTCGAACGGCCGGGACACCGCGGCCGGGTCGCCCTCCTGCCGCGACAACGCCTTCATCTGCGCGAAGGCGGCCACCATGAACGGATGCAGACTGGCCTCGGTGCCCCCGGCCACCACGACGTCGGCCCGGTCCAGCCGGATCAGGTCCAGTGCCAGGGCGATCGCCTCGGCGCCCGAGGCACAGGCGCTCGCCGGGGAGCGGGCCCCCGCCCGCGCCCCCAGATCGATGCTGACCCACGCCGCCGGTCCGTTCGGCATCAGCATGGGGACCGCGAACGAGGACAGCTTCCGCATGCCCGCCCGCTCGTACAGGTCGTCCTGCCCGAGCGCGCTCAGGATGCCCCCGATCCCGGTGCCGACGACCACGGCCAGACGCTCCGGTTCCACCTGGGGCCGGCCCGCGTCCCCGAAGGCCTCGCGGGCCGCCACCATGGCCAGTTGTTCCCCGCGGTCGAGCTTGCGGGCCTGGACCCGGCCGAGCACCTCGACCGGGTCCGCGGTGACCGTCCCCGCGATCCGCACCGGCAGATCCCCGGGCCAGTCCTCGTGCTCCTCGTCCAGGTTCCGTACTCCGGACCGGCCGTCGAGCAGGGCCTGCCACGCGTCGGCCGCGTTCGCGCCGAGCGGTGTCAGGGCGCCCAGTCCGGTCACGACCGCGCCGTGGCCCGGGCCTCCGCCCGGCGTCACGTCATGTCCCCTTCTCCGTCGGCGCGGTCGACCGGGCCCCGGAAGGTCAGCGCCACGTTGTGGCCGCCGAACCCGGCCGAGTTCTTCACCGCGACGTTCTGCTCGGGCCCCAGCTTGAGCGGGCTGCCGTGCACCACGTCGACCGAGAGCCCCTCGTCGAGGCGGGTGAAGTTGCGGGTCGGCGGCACCAGGCCGTGGTACAGGGAGAGGATCGTGGTGATCGACTCGATCGCGCCCGCCGCACCGAGGCTGTGCCCGGTCATCGACTTGTTCGCGGTCAGGGCCGGACCCTGCTCCGCGTCCCCGAACACGGCCCGCACCGCGCGCGCCTCGGACGCGTCGCCGGGGCCGGTCGCCGTGCCGTTGGCGTTGAAGAGCGCGACGTCCGCGGGGGTCACACCGGCGTCCGCGAGCGAGGTGCGGACGGCCGCGACGGTGCCGGTGCCGTTCGGCTCCGGCTGCACTATGTGGTACGCGTCCGAGGAGATGCCCACTCCGGCGAGCTCGGCGTAGATCCGGGCGCCACGCTCGCGTGCGTGCCGCTCGGACTCCAGGACGAGGATGCCCGCGCCTTCGCCGAGGACCATCCCGTCGCGGTCCGCGTCGTACGGGCGGCAGGCGGACGCCGGGTCGTCGACCCGCTGCGACAGTGCCCGCATGGCCGCGAACGAGGACAGCACCAGGGGGTGCAGCGGGGCCTCCGCGCCGCCCGCGACCACGATGTCCGCGTCCCCGGCGCGGATCAGCTCGGCCGCCGTGACCAGCGCCTGGGTCCCGGAGGAGCAGGCGTTCACCGTGGCGTGCACGCCGAGGCGCGCGTTCACCAGCAGGGCGACGGCCGCCGCGGAGCCGTTGCCCATGGACATCGGCACGGTCATGGGGGGCACGCGCCGCCAGCCGCGCGTCTTCAGCGCCTCCCAGCCGTCGATGATCGAGGTCATGTCGCCGAGCGCGGCCGAGACCACCACGGCGACCCGGTGCGGGATGGTGGTCGCCTCGTCGAGACCCGCGTCGGTCCAGGCCTCCGCCGCGGCCTTCACCGCGAACTGGGCGGAACGGCTCAGCCGCCGGCGCTGCTGGTGTTCGAGGCCGAGGCCGGGGTCCACCGCCGCACGGCCGCCGAGCACCGGAGGAAGGTCCTTGGTCCAGGACTCGTCCAGCAGTCCTAAGCCGCTCTCGCCCCGCAGCATCGCGTCCCAGGTTCCGGCCACGTTCTCGCCGAGCGGGGTGATCTCCCCGAGTCCGGTGACGACGACCTTCGTGCCCGCGTCCTGACGGGCGCTCTCCTGACGGGTGTTCTCCTGACGTGTGTTCATCGGTTGCGCGCTCCCTGTCCGAGCCGTGCCGCGAGCTTTCCGGAGTCCTTCTTCACCGAGTTGACGAGCACCTTCCTGAGCAGGGACTTCGGCATGATCCCGAAGTAGTCCCCGGGTTCCACCTCGAACGTCCAGTGCACGGTGGTGGTCCCGTCCTCGTTCTCGGCGTAGTCGTAGGTGCCGACGTAGTGGAACGGCCCCTGGAGGGTGTGGAACTTCGAGCGCCGGCCGGGCTCGAACTCGCTGATCTCGACGGTGAATTCCATCCGCTTGCCGATCAGCTGGAAGGTGATCTCGTACCGGCCGCCGGGCCGCGGCTCACCGTCGAGCAGCTTCACGTCCACGCAGGCCGCCTGCCACACGGGGTCCTGGGCGGGGTCCGAGATCTGCGCGAACGCCTCCTTCGGCGTCACCGGGAGGCGGAACGCGTACTCGGCCTTCACCACTTCAGTCGCTGCCATTGTCGGTGGGTCCTTCCATGTGGGGTGCGATCGCCCGTGCGGCGGTCTCGGCGTGCGGCGGGTACATCACCGAGTTGTGGTCCCCGGGGACGTCCATGACGTTCAGTGATCCCTTGATCAGGGCCTCCCAGCCGAGCTTCGGCCCGTACTCGGCGGGCTCGTCGGCCGCGCGCAGCAGGACCAGGTCCAGCTCGGCGGGCTCGGGCAGGTAGGTCTGCAGGGCGATGCCGTTGGCGAGGTAGGCCTCGAAGTAGCGCAGGATCTGCGCGCGGTCCGCGTCCTCGGCGAGGACGCCGATGGCGGCGGCCCGTTCGAGGATGTGGTCGAACGCGGCGTCACCGCCGAGGGCGCGCAGGTCGTCCGCGGGGATGTCGAGCGTCTTCCCGGCGGGCACGGCGAGGTCCCGGGCGAACCAGGAGAGGATCGTCGAGTCGTCCGCGGACTCCGGGATGTTCTCCTCGATGGGCGCGCGGCTGTCGATGCCGATCAGGAACTCGATCTCTTCGCCCTCGGCGCGCAGTTGGCAGGCCACCTCGTAGCCGATCACGCCGCCGAAGCACCAGCCGCCGAGGGCGTACGGGCCGGCCGGCTGGATCTCCCTGAGGTACTCGATGTAGCGGGTGGCCATGGCCTCCACGCTGATCTCCGCCTCGCCCTCGTTCTGGATGCCGGGGGCCTCGATGGCCAGGACCGGCCTGCCCGGCGGGAGGTGGTGGGTCAGCTCGACGTAGCAGAACACGGTGCCGCCGAAGGGGTGGAACAGGAAGACGGGCCGCTCGTCCGCCGTTCCCTCCCGCAGGGTGACGACGGGGGTGCGCGAGGTCCCCTGGCCGCCGGACCGCACGATGGCGGCCAGTTCGGCGATGGTGCCCTGGCGCAGCATGTCGGAGATCGGGATCTCCACGTCCCACTCGGTCTTGACGGCCGCGCTGAGCCGGACGGCGAGCAGCGAGTGGCCGCCCACGTCGAAGAAGTTGTCGTGGATGCCGACCTGGGAGATCCCGAGGATCTCGGTCCACATCCGCGCCAGGACGATCTCGGTCGCGTCGCGCGGCTGCTCGAATCCGGCGCCAGGGGCGACGACGGGCTCCGGCAGCCGGTTCCGGTCGATCTTCTTGTTGGCGGTCAGGGGCAGTTCGTCGAGGACCATGACGATGCCGGGCACCATGTACGGCGGCAGCGACACCGCGGCCGCCGACTTGACGTCCGCCGTCCGCAGCTCGGTCCCGGGCTCGGCGACCAGATAGGCGACGAGCCGGTCGTCGCGGACCACGACGACGGCCGTGGAGACGCCGTCCACCGCGCCGAGGACGGCCTCGACCTCGGAGAGTTCGATGCGGTAGCCGCGCAGCTTGACCTGGTTGTCCAGGCGGCCGTGGTGCAGCAGCCGGCCGTCGCTCGTCCAGCGGGCCCGGTCACCGGTGCGGTAGAGGCGCCGGTCCGGGGCGGCGGGCAGCCCGGTGACGAACCGCTCCGCGGTCAGCTCCGGCCGGTCCCAGTAGCCGAGGGCGAGGCCGTCGCCGCCGATCCACAGCTCGCCGGGGACTCCCGGCTCGACGTCACGGCCCTGCGGGTCGAGGACGTGGAGCCGGGTGTTGGCGAGGGGCGCGCCGATGTCGACGCCGGACGAGGGATCCACCCGGCCGGAGGTGGACCAGACGGTCGTCTCGGTCGGCCCGTACACATTGCGCAGGCTCGCCACCCGTCCGGCCAGGAACTCGGCCAGGTCCAGCGGGAGTTCCTCCCCGCCGCACAGGACGTTGAGGCGTGCGCAGCCCTTCCAGCCGGCGTCGCGCAGCATGCGCCAGGAGGTGGGGGTGGCCTGCATCCAGGTGGCGCCGGAGTCGTCGATGCGGGCCGCGAGGGCGGCGCCGTCGGCGGCGGTCGTGCTGTCGCACACGATGACCCGGCCGCCGGTCACCAGGGGCATGTACAGCTCCAGGCCGGCGATGTCGAAGGAGATCGTGGTGACGGCGAGGAGGCTGTCCGAGGCGGTGAACCCGGTGTCGTCCCGCATCGCGAGGAGAAGGTTCGTCAGCGCGTGATGGGGGATCGCCACACCCTTGGGACGGCCGGTGGAGCCCGAGGTGTAGAGGATGTACGCCAGGTCGGAGGGACCGGGGGCGGTGGCTTCCGCCTCGCTGTCCGTGCCGGTACTCCGTACCCCGGCGGCGAGGTCGTCCAGTTCCAGCACCGGAAGGCCGGGCAGCCGGCTGTCGCGCAGGTCGCTGCGGCTGATCAGGAGCCGGGCGCGGGAGTCCTCGGCCATGTAGGCCAGCCGCTCGGCGGGGAGCTTCGGGTCGAGCGGGACGTACGCGGCGCCCACGTCCAGGACCGCCAGGAGCGAGGCCACGAGCATCGCGCCGCGCTCGGCCATCACCGCGACCCGGTCGCCCGGCGCGATACCGGCCGTCCGCAGGGCCGCCGCGGTCCGCTCGACCGCGTCCAGGAGCCGGGCGTAGCTCCACTCCTGGCCGTCGGCGGTCAGCGCGGTCGCGCCGGGCGTCCGCGTGACCTGGTCCCGGAAGAGCTCCGGCAGCCGGGCCGCGGGTATCGCGCGCTCGGGTCCGGTGCCCCAGGCGGCGAGCCGCGCCCGCTGGTGCTCGTCACCGCGCGCCAGGGCGCGCAGCGGCTCGTCCGGCCGGGCGACCAGTGTCTCCACCGTGGTGACGAAGGTCGCGGCGAGTTCCCGGGCCGTGCCCGCCCCGAAGATGTCGGTGTTGTAGCGCAGGACGCCCGCGAAGGCGCCGTCCTTTTCCGCGCCCATCTCGATCCACAGATCGGTCTGGCCCTCCTGCTGCGGCAGCGGATACGGCCGCAGGGTGGCGCCCGCGACGTCCAGCTCGGCGCCCGGGCCCGGCTCCAGCAGGAAGAACGCGTCCATGTCGTGGAGGAACGGCAGCCGGTCCCAGGCGAAGCCCGCCTGGTACAGCGGTGTCCGGCTGGGATCCCGCGGCGGGGCGAGCTCCCGTACCAGCCAGGGGAAGGGCAGTTCCTGCGCCCGCATGGCTTCGAGCACCCGCTCGCGGGAGGCCGTGAGCAGTCCGCGGTACGTCGACTCCTCGTCGACCTCGCCCCGTACGACGACGGTGTTGACGAAGTTGCCGAGGGCGTCGCGGAACCGCCGGTGCAGCCGGCCGGAGGTCGGGGTGCCGACCACGATGTCCGACTGGCCGCTCAGTCGGCTCAGCAGCACGAAGTAGGCCGACAGCAGCACCGTGTACGGCGTCGCGGAGGTCTCCCGCGCCAGTCGGCGTACCGCTTCGGTGGTGGCGGCGGACAGCGCGAACGGCGCCGATCCGCCGTCGTAGGACGGCGCGGGCGGGCGCGGGCGGTCGCCGTAGAGATCCAGATGGGTCGGCGCGTCGCCCAGCCGCTTCTCCTCGCCGTCGCGCAGGGCCCGCGCCTTCTCGCCGGTCAGGAACGACTGCTGCCGGTCGGCGTACGCGGCGAAGGCGTCGCCGTCGAGGGTGAACGGGCCCGGTGTTCCCTCCAGCCGGCCGCGGACCTCGGAGAGGAGCAGGGCCAGTGACCAGAAGTCGGCCGAGATGTGGTGCATCACGAGGGTGAACACCCAGGTGCGCTCGCCGGTGCGGTACAGGTGCACGCGCCACAGCGGTGGCCGGGACAGGTCGAACGGGGTCCGGCTGTCCGTCCTGACGAGGTCCCGCAGTTCCTCCGGGTCCGTCCCGCGTACGTCGGTGAGGCGGATGTCGAGTGGAACCGTGTCGCGCACGAACTGCTCGGGCCCCTGCGGACCGCCCCGGAAGCCGGTCCGCAGGGCGTCGTGCTCACGGGTGAGGTCGTCGAGGATGGTCCGGGCCCGGACGCCGAGTTCCGCGTCGGCGGTGACCTCGGCGCCGAACACGATGTGGTACGCGGAGCACCCCGGGTCGGTCTCGTGGATGAACCAGAGTCCTGCTTGCTGGGAGTTGACGGGACGCACGGAGTCCCCCGGAGGGGCCGGAGAGGCCGGAGAGGCCGGAGCGGCCTGACCCACCGGCCCCGTCGGGTCCACCGGAGCGGCCGCGTCGGCCGTCGTCGTCGGGCGCGCTGTCGTCATCGCGGGCCGTCCGTGGCCGCGGAGACGGGCTGGGCGTTCATCAGCTTCCAGAGCGCCTCGGACAGGGTGTCCACCGTCGGGTGGTCCCACAGCAGGTCCACGGGCAGGTCGGAGAGGCCGCAGACGTCCTCGATCTCCATGCCGACGGTCAGCGCCGCCATGGAGTCCAGGCCGTAGTCGGTGAAGGGCCGGTCGGTCGCCAGCTCGGCGGCGGGGATGCCCGCCTCGGTGGCCACCGCTTCGAGGAGGACCTTCTTCACTTCGTCGATCGTCATGTCGGTCGTGCTCATCGCAGGTCGATACCTTCCGGTGTTCGGCAGTGAGGGAACGTCAGGCGGCGTTCGACGCGTGGCCCCGGCGGGCCTCGCGCGCGCCGGGCGCGGCCATGCGCGTCCGGCGGACCGAGAAGAACTCGTCGGTGGCGTACTGGGAGTTGAGCTGGGCGAACAGCCGCTGGGCGGTCGCCGGGTCGAGGTCGCCGGACTCGTACTGGTGGACCTGCCGGCGGGCCAGCGCGGCCTGGAGCCACTCGCCGTCGGCGAAGAACTCGTCGAGGTGGTCCCGGTTGAACAGCCACACGCCGAGGGCCGCGACCTTGGCGTGCAGGGCGCTCAGTTCCTCCGCAACCCGGATCAGCCGGGGCGGGGTGGACTTGGCGGAGGCCGACGGCCGCGCGGGCAGCCCGGCGCTCCACCGCCGCACCTCGTCGACGCGCGCGAGCAGCGCGTCGAGTTCGTGGCGCAGTTCCTCGGCCCGGCCGCGCAGGTCGGCGAGCCGCTCCGTGTCACAGCCGGCGGACGGTGACACCTCCGCGAGGCGGGTGATCAGCGCGGGCAGGCTGGCGAACGTGGCGTCCCTGCCGCGTCCGAACACGCTCACCCGGTGCGGCTCGAAGAGGGGCAGTTCGGCCCGCAGGTCGTACAGCGCCCGCCAGCCCTCGTCCGGGGTGTGCCCATGCGCCTTGGCCAGGGCGGGCAACTGGAGCGCGAGGCTGTCCAGGCAGACCGGCTCGCTGCCGTCGAAGACGGACACGACGGCGCCGTCGCGGAGCATCTTCTGGAAGGTGCCCATGTGTTCGGCGGCGCGCATGAAGTACCGGGCGCCCAGCGTGCGGGCCAGCGCCTTGCTGTTGAAGTCGACCAGGCGGGCCACCTGCACCTTCGCCAGGTTCGCCCAGATGCTGAACTGCTCGGTGTACAGGTGCAGTCCGCGCATCGCGACGATGCTCTCGCACTCCGCGACGAGCAGGCTCAGGTAGGCGTTGGCGAGGGATTCGGTGACGTACGGGATCTCGGTGGCGGGGCCGTCGTAGAGGATCCGCTCCGACAGGAACCCGGTCACCGTCCGCAGCATGGTGTCGCCCGTGCCGAGCGACAGGCCGGTGCAGAAGGTCCGGGTGATCAGGAGGCCGCGCAGGGCCAGTTCGAGTCCTTCGCCCTCGGCGCCCAGCCGGGCCGAGGCGTCCACCCGGGCGCCGTCGAAGGCGATTCCGCTGATGTCGCAGCCGCGCAGGCCGTAGGTCGGGACGCGGGGGACCCCGGTCACCTCGCCGGAGAGGATCTGCGACCGGTCCACGAGGAACATGGACTGCTGCCGCTTGGCCGGTGTGGTCTCGTCGCCGGTGGTTCCGAGCAGCACCACGTGGGTGGAGGTCCGGCCCCGGTTGATCGGCCACTTCTCGCCGGTCAGGACGTACTGTCCGCCGTCCGGGGTGGCTGTGAACCGGTTCGCGGCCAGGTCGGCGCCGTGTTCCGGCTCGGAGTAGGCCAGACAGGGGACGACCCCGGTGCCCAGGATCGTGGCCGCGTGCTTCTCCTGCTGCTCGGCGTCCCCGCCGATCCAGGCGAGCATCATCCAGACCTGGGTGCTCTCGCTCACCGCGACGTTCATGTCCCGGCGGGCGATCACCCTGGTCAGCATGAGGATGTCCTCGGCGGCCCGGAGATCACCGCCGAGTCGTTCGGGAACGAAATAACGGTTGAATCCGAAAGCACGGACCTGTTCGATTCCGGCGGACGGCAGCTCGTCCCGTTCGTCGAGCTCGAGAGCGCCGGCGAATGATAAAGAGTTCCGCTCCACCGCGGGGTCGCCGAGCCAGTCCTCCAGGGCTTCGGCGAGGGCGGTGCTTGATTGTTTCATCGAGCGTTTCCATTCCATGCTGGAGAGGACGCGGGCGTCGAAAGGCAGCCCTGTCCGAAAACGGCCGTGGTGATGGAAGGCCGTGACAAAACAGCACACGGTGCGACGCGCGTAGCGCGGCACGGTGCGACGTGTCAGGCCTGAGAAGTCGAATGAAGTCGGATCAGTGATGGATGCCGTGCCGGCGACGGCAGGCGGATGATGAACGCCTGACCGGCGCTACAGACCGGTGATGGACGCCGGACCAGTGATTTCAGGCCGGTTGTGTCAGACCGGCACTGTGGGACCAGTGGTGTGGGGGCAGCGCGTACGAGCGCGCTTTCCCCGGCGTCAGCGTTGTCCGCGACAGCATCTGATCGAAAAATTAACCATTTCTGTTTTCCCCCGTTGCGCTAAGCGCTTCTGTTTTCCCCGTGCGTGCCCAGGTTGCTTATAGCGATGTTCTAGCCAGGCAATTCAGGAGCCTAGCAGGCGCGCCATGGCAACCCATGTGATGCGAGCCACAAGGGGGGCTTCGCCGCCTTGATCGAGGGCCCGATTCCGTGCGTGGTCATCGAATGGCTGACCTCGGCCATTTCCGGAGAATGATCTGTTCCATTTCCCCGTATGCGGACCGTGATGGTCCGTTCGATTTTGCGTCGATGTAACGAGGGTGTCCCGGCTCCGTTTGCGGACGGATGAATTCCGATCGGCCCGAAGTCTGCCGCGAGGTGGCCGCCGTTGCGGAGCGGAGGGCCGCGGTCGAGGCGATCCCGCCAGGGGGAGGGGTTCCGTGCCGAGGGAACCGTTGTATCTTCGATAGTGGAGACTGCCACGATCTAAGGAGTCGGCTCATGGTGCGCAGCGGTAACGCCGAGCAGCACGGGGCGTCCCCCCGGAAGGACTTTCTCATCGCCGAGCGGCCCGGCTACCTGCTGCACAAGGCGGGGCTGGTGCTGGTGGAGGACGTGGAGAAGGCGCTGGCCGGGGTCGGTATGCGCATCCGCGACTTCTTCGTGCTGGCCGCCCTGGCGGGCGGTCCCGAGCTCTCGCAGCAGGACCTGAGCCGGCTGCTCAATCTCGATCCGACCACGGTCGTGACGGTGATCGACGAGATGGAGCGCAACGGGCATGTCGAGCGGCGGCGCAATCCGGCCGACCGGCGGCGCTACAACCTGATCCTCACGGACTCCGGCCGTGCGGCCCTCGCGACGGCGGACCGGGTGGCCACGGAGGTCGAGTCCGCGTTCTTCGGCGCGCTCGCGGAGGACGACCGCGACGCGCTGCGCAGGATGCTCGGCGTCCTGATGGCGGGCCGCTGGCCCGCCTCCGTCTGCTCCGACTGACGCTCGCTTCCCCTCCAGGAGCCCGCGGTGCCGTGTCAACGGCGCCGCGGGCTTCTGTCGTTCCCGGCGCCTGTCACTCCGGGTGACCGTGCTCCGGCGAAGGGCAGGTCGCCGGTCCGGCCGACCCATCGGCCGCTACCGAACGTCACGGACGTTGACGTATGGCTTTCCAATCATCTAGATTTCCATCATCTAAAGATCCAGCTGATTGGAAGGTTCTCGCATGTCCGCAGAACGCGCTCCGTCGCCCACTAGGTGGTGGACACTCGGGATCGTCGCGTTGGGCTCGTTCATGCTGATGCTCGATCTGAGCGTGGTCTCCATCGCGCTCCCGCAGATTCACCGGTCCCTGGGCGGCAGCTTCGCCGACCTGCAGTGGGTGTTCGACGCCTACGCCCTGACGCTGGCGATCTTCCTGGTGGCGGCGGGCTCGCTCGCCGACCGGATCGGCCGCAAGAAGGTCTTCCAGGTCGGCTTCGCCATCTTCACCGTCGCCTCGCTGGCCTGCGGTCTGGCCGACGGATCCGGGCAGCTGAGCTGGTTCCGCGCCATCCAGGGTCTCGGCGCCGCCATCATGTTCGCGGTCGGTCCGGCGATGCTCAGTCACGAGTTCCACGGCAAGGAGAGGGCGACCGCCTTCACCGCTTTCGGTGCCGCCGTCGGTCTCGCCGTCGCCACCGGCCCGCTCATCGGCGGCTCGCTGATCAACGCGCTGTCCTGGCGCTGGATCTTCTACATCAACGTGCCGGTCGGCGTGCTCGCCCTCCTCGTCGGCGCGCTGCGCGTGCGTGAGTCGCTCAACAAGCGGGCCCACCCGACCGACTGGACCGGTCTCGCCACCTTCAGCCTCGCGCTCGGGGCGCTGGTCTTCGCCACCATCCGCGGCCCCGTGGAGGGCTGGACCAGCGGCACCACGCTCGGTCTGTACGCGGCCAGCGCGCTCTTCCTGGTGCTCTTCGTGGTCATCGAGCGCCGGCTGGGCGAGCGGGCCCTGATCGACCTCGCGTTCTTCCGCAGCCCCACCTTCGTGGGCATCTCCCTCGTCGCCATGATCGGCAACGCCGGAGCCCTGCCGTCGGTGTTCTTCGAGACCAGCTACCTGGAGAACATGCTGCACGTGGACGCCTGGGGCACGGGCCTCAGGTTCCTGCCGCTGACCGGCGCGATGTTCGTCGCCGGCGCGCTCGGCGGCGGGCTCATCGGCAAGGTCCCCTTCCGGGTGCTGCTGGGCGGCTCCACCGCGGTCATGGCCGTCGGCATCCTGTTCCTGAACCTCACTGAGGCCGATTCGTCCTGGACCGTGCTCGTCCCGGCGCTGGTGATCTCCGGCTTCGGCATGGGCGCCTTCAACCCGGCCAGGGCGGCGCTGGCCATCGGCGTCACGGAACCGGCCAAGGCCGGTGTCGCCTCCGGCATCAACGAGACCTTCCAGCAGGTCGGTATCGCGGTCGGTATCGCCGGCGTCGGCGCGTACTTCCAGCACAGCGTGGCCGACGACTTCACCTCCTCCGCGGTCGGCAAGCAGATGGGGAACGGCGCCGCCGAGGAGGCCGCGCACGGCATCAGCGCCGGCTCCCTCGACGCCGTCGCCAAGGCTTCGGGCCCCCTGCACGACAAGGTGCTGGCCACCGGGCAGGACGCGTTCATGAGCGCCTTCCACGGCGCCATGACCCTGAGCGCGATCCTCGGATTCATCGCCGCGGTCATCGGCTTCACGATGCTGCGTACGAAGGATCTGCACGCCAGCGCGCTGTCGACCATTCCGCCGGACGTCGACGAGGACGGCGAAGTGCGGTCCGACGGTTCGCCGGACGTCGCGGTGGGCGCCCCGGCCTGACGCCGCCGTCCCTCCGGAACCCCGCCCCGGTGGCCTCTTCCCCCGCGCCACCGGGGCGGCTCACCGCTGTCCCGACCCGCACCCCCGAGGTGCGGGTCAGTGGCCGTCCCGGTCGTGGGACGAGACCCGGATCGTCTCCTTGTGGAAGTAGGACGGGCGGAACGCGCTGTACAGGAGCATCAGGACGGCTCCGAGCAGAAGGGCGCCGACGCCGGTGACGAAGACGCCGCCGAGTTGCCAGTGCGGCGGGAACGGCAGGGTCCACGAGGTGCTGCCGTAGTCGGCGGCGGCGTACACGAAGCAGGCGTTGACGAAGAAGTAGAGGAGCATCAGGCCGCCCAGGCCCGGCATGATCCCGCGTGTCCAGAGGTCGTGCGGGCTGCGGGTGAGGACCCTGCGGTAGTACCAGACGCAGGCGAAGCCCGTGAGCCCGTAGTAGAAGGCGATCATCAGGCCGACCGAGCCGATGGAGTCGGCCAGCACGTTCTCGCTCGCCCTGGTCAGCAGGACGTAGAAGACGATCGAGGCGATGCCCATGCCCACGGTCGACCAGGTCGGGGTCAGGAACCGGGGGTGGATGCGGGAGAAGCGCTGCGGGATGGCCTTGAACGCGGCCATGGACAGCGTGGTGCGGGCGGTCGGCAGGATGGTCGTCTGCGTGGAGGCCGCCGCCGAGGTCAGGACCATCACGATCAGGAGCTTGGTGGCGACCGTGCCCCAGCCCCCGGTGCCGAAGACCTCGGCGCCGAGACTGGAGAGGACGTCTCCGGAGTTGTCCGGGTTGCCCAGGCCGATGCCGTGCTCGCCGACCCCCGCGAAGGCCTGCGCGGACGTGGTGACCATGAGGTAGACGAACAGCAGGATGACGGTCGACATGACGGCCGCGCGGCCGGGAGTGCGGTCGCGGTCGACGGTCTCCTCGTTCACGGACACCGCGGTGTCCCAGCCCCAGTAGATGAACACTCCGGCGAGGATGCTCTTGGTCAGGTCGTCGAACGAGTCGATCTCGAAGGGGTTGAACCACGACCACGAGATCTCCGAGGAGACGTCCGGCGCCGTGCCCCCGTACACCTTGACCAGCGCGGTCACCGCCAGCAGGCACAGCACCACGATCTCGATGCTGAGCAGCGCCTTCTGGAGGTTGGCCGAGAGCTCGATGCCGATGTAGCAGACCAGGGTCATGACGGCGATCCACAGCACGCCGACGAAGGTCACCCAGAACGTGTCCTGCGCCAGCCCGTCCGCGCCCACGAGCTGGAAGCCGTACGCGCCGGCGATCTGGGCCAGGTTGGCCATCACGATGATGTCGGCCGCGACGATGCCCCAGCCGCCCAGCCAGCCGGTACGGGGGCCGAAGGCCCTGGCCGCCCAGGTGAACGTGGTGCCGCAGTCGGGATCGGCCCGGTTCAGCTCCTTGTAGCCGTAGGCGATCAGGAACATCGGGACGAAGGCGAGGAGGATCACGATCGGCGACTGGAAGCCCACGATGCCGACGATGATGCCGAGGGTCGCCGCGAGGCTGTAGGCGGGGGCCGTGGAGGCCAGCCCGATCACGGTGCTGGAGAACAGGCTCAGGGCGCCGCCCTTGAGACCCTTCTCCGTGGTCCCGGGGCCCAGCGGTGGCAGTGGCGCGGGCGGCGGGACGGATGGTGAGCTCATGACGCCCTCCGGACCTGGTGGCGCCCGCCCGCCGAGGTGGACCGGGCGCACGCTGTCCCCGGCCCGGGGAGCCTCGGGCATCCCGGGGATCGCCGGGGACCGGGCCGCTCCCACCAGCATGAACCCGCTCGCCGACAACCGGTAGTCGAGCCGCGTCCGGGGCGGCTGTCGCACCTTCGAGCTCCCGCGCGCCGGACGGGACGGAGAACCCGCCGCCGGCGATCGAGGAGTTCCGGGCGGGGCCGGAATTCGCCCGCCGCAAGGAAACAGGCGCTCCTGAACACGGACGTATGTGCCTAGATCAGGATGTACGCGCGGCGGACCTGACGGCGTACGTGAGGGGTCATCCCGGTGAACGACTAGCATCGCGGCACAGTTGTCGGCCGGGATGGGGTGGGTGTCGTGTCGCAGGCGGAGGAGGGGCCGCGGATCGCCGTTGCCGTGGTGACCATGGGCAACCGGCCCGTCGAGGTCGACGCGTTGCTCACCTCCGTGGCCAAGCAGGACGTGGCCCCCACCCGGATCGTGATCGTCGGCAACGGCTGCCCGCTGCCGGAGTTCGCCGAACGCCTCGGCCTGCCGGGCGAGGTGACCACGGTCGAACTGGACGACAACCTCGGCTGCCCCGGTGGCCGGAACGTGGGCCTGAGCCGTCTCCGTGAGTTCGGGGACGTGGACGTGGTCGTCGAACTCGACGACGACGGGCTCCTGGTGGACGCCGACGTGCTGCGCAAGGTGCGCGATCTGTACGCCGCCCGGCCGCGGCTCGGCATAGTCGGCTTCCGCATCGCCGACGAGCACGGGGAGACGCAGCGCCGCCATGTGCCGAGGGTCGGGGCCAAGGACCCGATGCGCGGGGGGCCGGTCACCGGCTTCCTCGGAGGCGGCCACGCGCTGTCCATGCCGATGCTCGCCGAGACGGGGGACTGGCCCGCCGAGTTCTTCTTCGCGCACGAGGAGACCGACCTCGCCTGGCGGGCGATCGACGCCGGCTGGATCGTGCTGTACGAGCCCGGACTGCTCCTCCAGCATCCCAAGACCTCGCCCGCCCGGCACGCCATCTACTACCGGGTGACCGCCCGCAACCGGGTCTGGCTCACCCGCCGCCGCCTGCCCCTGGCGCTGATCCCCGTGCACCTGGGGATCTGGATCGTGCTCACGCTCCTGCGGACGCGGTCGGTCGGCGGACTGAGGGCCTGGTTCGGCGGGTTCGCGGAAGGGCTGCGGCGTTCCGGCGGAGAGCGGCGCCCGATGCGGTGGCGGACGGTCTGGCGGCTCACCCGTCTCGGGCGTCCGCCGGTCATCTGAACCCGGCTCGCCGGTCACGTACGCCGGTCACGTAGGCCGGTCCTGCGCGGGATTCCTCCACGGGAATCCCGCCGGGGGTGCGGTACGAGGGTTCTTGTACGGGTTCCGTGCGGGGGTTCGGCACGGGATTCCGTACGGGTTCCGCACGGAATCCGTACGGGAATTTCATACGGACGGAGGCCCCGGTCGATCACCTCGACGACCGGGGCCTCTCACGTCCCCGGATCCGGCCGCGGCGGCGACACTCCCCCGAGTTACGCGTAGTACGCGCGCACCGTCGGGCCAGATCCGATGAAATGATCAAATCAGCCCGCGCCAACGGATCGCTAACATGAGGCCAACGGTTCCCTCGGGAACGATCACTTGGTCGGCGTGAACTCGTCCTGGGAGGGCGTGAAACCGCCGTGGTGCGCGGCCGGCGCGGCCGGGCGGAGAGGCGATGGGGCGGCGTAATGCGGAACGGGCTGCGGTTCGGGCTGCTGGGGCCGCCGGTCCTGTACGGCGCCGAAGGCGAGATCGGCTCGATCGGCAGCCGGAAGACGCGTGCCCTGCTGGCCGCGCTGCTCCTCGAACCGGGCCGGGTCGTCTCCGTCGACGTGCTCAGGGACGCGCTGTGGGGCGGGGCCCCACCCGCCTCCGCCCAGGCGTCCCTCCAGAACCATGTGACCCGGCTGCGCCGTCTCCTCGATGATCCGGAACGCCTGCGCGCGGTACCGCCGGGGTACGTCCTGCGGGTCGGCGAGGGCGAGTTGGACGTCCGCGTCTTCGAGCGGCACGCCACCGTCGCGCGCGACGCGTACGCCGAGCGCGACTGGGGGCGGGCGCTGCGCGAGTCCACCGCCGCGCTCGCGCTGTGGCGCGGCACCCCGCTCAGCGGCCTGCCGCCCGAGACCGGCGGGCACGCCTTCGTCCAGCGGCTGGAGGAAGCCCGGCTGCTCGTCCTGGAGTGGGGGTACGAGGCGGAGCTGCGCCTCGACCCGACGGCCTCCCGGCTCGACCGGCTGGCACCGGAACTGGCCGCCCGCACGGCCGAGCATCCGCTCCGCGAGTCGTTCCACCGGTTTCTCATGCTCGTGCTGCACCGCACCGGACGGCAGGCCGAGGCCCTCGCCGTCCACCGCGATCTGCGGGCCCGCCTGCTCGACGAACTCGGCATCGAGCCGGGACCGGCCGTGCGCAGGGCCCACCTGGAGATCCTGCGGGACACCGACCGGGTCCCCGGTGGCGTCCACACCGGCGACGTGACCTCGGGCGGATCCGGCGCCGGAGACCGCGCCGTGGACGGGAGCGGACCCCGGGACGGTGCGGGGCGCGGGGGCGGTGACCGGGGCCGGGACGAGGGCCGGGAGAGGGACGGCGACCGGGGTCGGTACGACGGCCGTGACCAGGGCCGGGACCGGACCGCGGCCGGCAACGCTGACCGGGCTCGGAGCAGGGCCGGCGACGGGGACGGCCATTGGGCCTGGACCGGCGATGGCGACGGGGACGGGGACGGTGATCGCGATCGGGCTCGGAGCAACGACGGTGACGGGGCCGTGGCCGCCGACGGGGGCAGCGGCAGCGACGGAGACACCGGCCGGAGCACTGGCCGCGAGGACGACGGCGGCCGGGTCGGGAACGTCGGCCGGGTCAGCGGTGACGGTGGCCGGGACGGGAACGCCCGCCGCGATGGCGATGGCGATGGTGACGGGGGCCGGTTCGGGAACGTTGGCCAGGTCGGTGGCCGGAACGGAAGCGTCGGCCCGCACGGCGATGGCGTCGGTGGCCGGGACGGGAACGCCGGCCGCGACGGTGACGGTGACGGTGACGGGGGCAGGTTCGGGAACGCCGGCCGCGACGGCGACGGCGACGGCGACGGCGGTGGCGGTGGCGGTGGCCGGGACGTGGGCGGTGGGACGGCGGAGCCCGCGGCCGAGTCCACCCAGGTCGAGAAGGGCGTCACCTCGCCTCCCCGCCCCGCCCAACTCCCGCCGCCCCCGGCACACTTCACCGGGCGCGAAGACGTCCGCGACCGGCTGCTCCAGATCCTGGACCCGGAACACTCCGTGCGTCTCACACACCCGGAGGACCCGGCGCACCCGGACTGCGGGCCCACCGCGAGAGCATCCGCAGGCGCGTCCGCCCGTGCATCCGCCCGTGCGTCCATGGCACCCGGATTCGGTGCCACGACGATCCCCGGGGCGCCCGGCCTGACAGCCGACGGGACAGCCGACCGGGCGGCCGCCGGGGTGAACTCCGGTCGGGCGGACGGCGATACGCGGGGCGCGGGGTACGGCGGCCGCCCCTTCGGCGGTGACCCCGTCACCGGGCTGCCCCGTGTCGCGGTGATCAGCGGAATGGCGGGCGTCGGCAAGAGCGCGCTCGCGCTGCATGTCGCGCACGGACTGCGGGAACGTTTCACCGACGGCCAGCTGTACGTCAACCTGCACGGCGCCACCCCCGGCATGACCCCGCTCACCGCCGGTCAGGCGCTCGCCGCGCTCCTGCGCGACCTGGGGGCGGAACCCCGGCGCATCCCCGAACACCCCGACGCGGCGGCGGCGTTGCTCCGGTCGATGCTCGCGCCCACCCGCACCCTGATGGTGCTGGACGACGCGGCGCACGCCGCCCAGGTGCGGCCGCTGCTGCCGGCCGGCGCGGGCTGCGCGGTGATCGTGACGAGCCGCTCGCCGCTCACCGCGCTGGACGGCGCCGACCGTTTCCCGCTCGCGCCGCTGACGGACGAGGACAGCGCGGCCCTGCTCCGCGCGGTCTCCGGCCGCCGGGACGGACTCGACGGAGGCCACCCCCTCGTCGAACTGACCGGCCGGCTGCCGCTCGCCCTGCGCGTCGTCGCGGCCCGTCTCGCCGCCCGCCGCGCCCTGACCCCCGACGTTCTCGCCGGTCAACTGGCCGCTACGGAAGGCCGGTTGCACCATCTGGAGTACGACGATCTGAGCGTGCGCCGTTCGCTCGCCGTCGCGCACGACGCGCTGCGCGCCTCCGAGCGCGAGGCCGACCGGGACGCGGCGCTCGCCCTGTGCCGTATCGGCGCGCTCGACCTGCCCGCCTACGGAGCCGCCCTCGTCGCCCGCCTCACCGGCACCGACGAACGCCGCGCCGAGGCCGCGCTCGACCGCCTCGTCGATGTCGCCCTCCTGGAGGAGACCGCGTACGGGCGGTACGCGCCGCACGATCTCGTACGGGATTTCGCCCGGGAGATCGCGGGCGCGGCGGAGTGCGTCGTCGCGGGCCTCGCGGCTGCCGGGGCCGTTCCCGGAGGTGAGGCCGTCGCCGCCCGGGGCGGAGGGTTCGCCGCCGGTTCCGGCGGTGACGGTCCGGCCTTCCCGGGCGGTCACGGCGGTGCCGTACCTCTCGGTCATGACGCGGTCGTCGCCGAGCGCGCCCTGCGCTGGTACGCCGGTGTCGCCGCCCGCTCGCTGGAGGCGATCCTCGAACCCGGTCTCGACCGGGAGGACCGCGGCAGGCCGACCTCCTCGCAGCCGGCCGGGCACGCGGCGGACGTGGCGGCCGCGCCCCCGTTCCGCTCCGGGCGGGAGGCCTTCGCCTGGGGCGACACGGAGCTGGCGAACGTGGTCGCGCTCGCGGAGCGGCACGCGCACGGTTCGCCGTATTTCCCCCTGCTGGCCCGCTTGCTCAATCCGTACGTCCAACGCAGTGGCCGAGTGGCCGAGTTGGAGGTCCTTCAGCGGTCCGCGCTCGCGGCGGCGCGTCTGCTCGGCGACGAGGCCGCCGAGGCGTACGCGCTCGGCGACCTCGGGGGCCTGCACTTCATGACGGGCCGGGTGGGCGAGGCCCTCACCCTGAACGACGAGGCGCTCGCGATCTGGAGCCGCCTCGGGGTGCGCTCCTGCCAGCGGCGGGCGCTGAACAACCGGGGCATGCTCCTGGAATCCCTCGGCCGTCATACCGAGTCCGGCGAGGCTCTGCTGCAAAGCCTCGAGTTCTCGCGGGAGTTGGGCGACCCGCACATGGAGGCCATCACCTACAGCCACCTCGGCAACCTGTACGAGCACACCGACCCGCGGGCCGCCATCGATCACCACAAGCGCAGTCTCGCGATCGGTGACGCCGTGCAGGACGTGATCATCCGGCACTCCGCGCACTGCAACATCGGCTACGCCCACCTCACGCTCGGCGAACCGGCCGCCGCCGTACCGCACTTCGAGGAGAGCCTGCGCATCCTGGGCGGCCACGGCGACTGGCACGGCGAGTCACAGACCAGGCTCGGCCTGGTGCGGGCCCTGCGCGGTGTCGGCCAGTGGGAACGGGCCACGCGCGAGTGCGATCTGCTGCGCTGCCGCGCCGACCGCCGCGCCGACCGGTACACCGGAGGCCTCGCCCGTCACCAGGCGGGCCTGCTGCTGCGGGAACGCGGCGACGCCGAAGCGGCCTACCGGGAGTGGACGTCGGCCCTGGAGGCGCTGGAGGACACGGACAGCCCGGTGACCGGCGAACTGCGGGAGCTGCTGGCACGGCAGACCGCCCGATGACGGGCGGCACCGCGGAAGCTTCCGGGACGGCAGACCACCCGATGGCAGGCGGACCTACGGCGAAGGCGCCAGGCGGACCGACAGCGAAGGCGCCAGGCGGACCGACGGTGAAGGCGGTCCGCGTCTCAGACCGCCCGGCGGCGGGCCGGCCGCGTCATTTCGCGTCCGCGTAGCACCGTACGACCGCCGTCGTGAAGGGAAAGCGCACCGGTGTCTGCCCGAACGTGAGGCGTCCCGCGACTTCGGCCGCGTCGCGGATGGCGGCCACCACGGTGTCGGCCTCCTCGGCGGGGCAGTGCACGATCACCTCGTCGTGCTGGAAGAAGACCAGCTCGGCGGCGAGCCCGGAGCAGGTGCGGCGCAGTGCCGCCAGCACCAGCAGGGCCCAGTCGGCGGCACTGCCCTGCACGACGAAGTTGCGCGCGAACCGTCCGCGGGCGCGGGAGTCGGAGGACGCGTAACCCGGCACCCAGCCCTGGTCGACGGTGGTGTCGACGGGATCGTCCTGCGGGATGCCCGCCTCGTCCCCGCCGCCGTCGCCCGTCCCGGCGGCCGGAGGGCAGGTCCGCCCGAGCCAGGTCCGCACCAGGCGCCCCTCCTCGCCCGCGCGGGCCGCGTCGTCGACGTACGCGACCGCCTTGGGGAAACGGCGGCGGAGGAGGGCGAGGTTCTTCAGGCCGTCGCCGGAGGTCTGGCCGTAGACGGCGCCGAGCACGGCGAGTTTTGCCTGCGCCCGGTCGCCGGAGAACGCCCGGTCCGACACCGCCTGGTAGAGGTCGCTCTCCCGGCCCGCGACCTCCATCAGGCCGGGGTCGCGGGAGATGGCCGCGAGGATGCGTGGCTCCATCTGGTCGGCGTCGGCGACGACCAGCCGCCAGCCGGGGTCGGCGACGACGGCACGCCGGATCACCTTGGGGATCTGGAGCGCGCCGCCGCCGTTGGTCACCCAGCGTCCGGTGACGGTCCCGCCCGGCAGGTACTCGGGCCGGAACCGTCCGTCGCGCACCCAGTCCTGGAGCCAGGACCAGCCGTGGGCGACCCAGATCCGGTACAGCTTCTTGTACTCGATCAGCGGTTTCACGGCCGGATGGTCGATCGACTCGATCTCCCACCGCCGGGTGGACCTGACCTTGATGCCGGCCTGCGCGAACGCCTTGACGACGTCGGCCGGCAGGTCGGGTCTGACCCGTCGTCCGAACGCGGCGGACACTTCGTCGGTGAGCTCGGCGAGGCGCCGGGGCTCACCGCCTCCGGTGTACCGCTCGCCGAGCAGTTCGTGCAGCACGTCCCGGTGGACGTCCGCGCTCCACGGCAGCCCCGACCGGTTCATCTCGGCGGCGACCAGCATTCCCGCGGACTCGGCGGCCGTCAGCAGTCGCATGCGGTCCGGGTGCGCGGTCTCGCCATGGCGACGCTGCTGGTCCGCGTAGACCGTGAGGAGATCCGCCAGCGGCACGCGCACCGGGCGGGGCTCGAAGAGGGAGGACTGCGAACCGGGCTCGGCGGAACGCTGCGGCGGGTCGGGCGGCACGGGGCCGCCGCGCAGTCTCGCCAGCGCGGCGGCCGCCGACCGGGGCTCGCCGAGCCGCCCCTCGTGTCCGAGCAGCAGGGTCTCGGCGGCCTCCATGTCGTAACACCGCTCCACTCGCACCCCCGTGGCGAGCAGTCGCGGATAGACATCGGCCGTCGACCGCCACACCCACCGGCTCACGTCCGGCCGGGCCCGTACGGCCTCCGCGAGGTCCGCCTCCCGGCGGACCTCCCCCGTGGGCAGCCCGTCCGGGCCGAGGGCGGCGATCTCGACGCCACCGTCCTCGGCCGGCGCGAGAGCCCAGCGCTCGGTCATGCCTCCGAGTCTCGCAGGGGGGTCTGACAACGGCCGCGAGCGCGCCGCGGAGGACTCGGCGGTGGTTCGGGGCCCGTGCCCCCGTGTCACCCGAGCCCTACTGGTCCTCCTGCTGTCCCTTCACCGCGATGACCTCCAGCACGCGCGTGAGGTAGGCCTCCGTCGCCGTCTTGTCGATGGCGAGGCCGCTGAGAACGCCCTCGCCGTTCTCGAACTCCAGCAGGGCGAGCAGGATGTGCTCGGTGCCGACGTAGTTGTGGCCGAGGCGGAGGGCCTCGCGGAACGTGAGTTCCAGGACCTTCTTGGCGGCCGGTCCGTAGGGGACCAGCTCGGGGACCTCGGCGGCGGCGGGCGGGAGCGCGGCGAGGGCCGCCTCGCGGACGGCGTCCAGGGTCACGCCCTGTGCGGTGATCGCCTTCGCGGCGAGCCCCTCGTCCTCGGACAGGAGGCCGAGGACGAGGTGCTCGGGGAGTCCCTCCGCATGCCCTGCGCCCTTCGCCGTGTTGTGCGCGGCCATGACCACGTTCCGGGCGCGGGGTGTGTAGCGGCCGAACCCCTGGCTGGGGTCGAGGTCCGCCTCCGCCTTCGGCACGAACCGCTTCTGCGCGGCCTGCCGGGTGACGCCCATGCTCCTGCCGATGTCCGTCCAGGACGCCCCCGAACGCCGGGCCTGGTCCACGAAGTGCCCGATCAGATGGTCGGCCACGTCGCCCAGGTGGTCCGCGGCGATCACCGCGTCCTGGAGCTGGTCGAGCGCGTCGCTGTGCGCCTTCTTGATGGCCTCGATGAGGTCGTCGAGGCGCACGGATGCCTTGCCGGGTGAGTTCGTCGTCATGTGTCAACGGTAGGTTGACAGTACGGGAGTGTCAACCCGAAGTTGACAGTTGGCGCGGTGTCGACGCTCCCGTGTGGTGCGGAACGCCCGCACGGCGTCGGCGGGGAGCCCTCGGAGGGGGAGCGTGGTGGGGTGTCCACCGCTCCGATTCCGGCGGGCGGCGCGTTGTCCACAGGGTGTGGACGAGTCGGCGGCCACGGCGCCGGGGCGTACGTAGGCTCCCGGTCCGCCCGTGACACGATCGGGGGATGAGTACGTCCAGCACCGTGGAGCGCGCCTTCGCGGCCGCCCTCTACGCCGACACCGACACCTCGCTCGACGCCGGAGCCTCCGCGCTCGCCGCCGATCCGGCCTCCGACGCCGAACTCGCCCGGCGCGGTGCGGAGTTCGTCGCGGCGGCCTGGCGGCGCGGCTGGCAGCCCGCGGATGTCGTACGGATCGTGCGGCGCGACCTGGACGACGTGCACGTGCGTCTGCTGATCTCCCTGGTGCTCGAGGAGAGGGAGGGCGACCGCGCGCCCCGGGGTGCGCGCTGGGCGGCCCAGCTCGACGAGCTGGAGGCCGAACCCCACGACCTCCGGGCCGACCGTTTCTCGCGCGCCACCGCGACCCTGGAGCTCTACCGCCTGCTCCTGCGCCTGCCCTCCATCGAGCCGCTGGAGCCGCCCCGGGCGCCGGTCACGGCCTCCGCCCCGCAGGAGACCCGCATGCTCACCCGCATCCGCGCCCTGCTGGCGAAGGCGGAGGCGACCGGGTTCCCGGAGGAGGCGGAGGCGCTCAGTGCCAAGGCGCAGGAGCTGATGGCGCGGCACAGCATCGACGAGGCCCTGCTCGCGGCGCGGACCCACGCGAAGGACGCGCCCGGCGCCTGCCGCATCGGTGTCGAGCCGCCGTACGAGACGGCCAAGGCCGTGCTCCTGGACGCGGTCGCGGGGGCGAACCGCTGCCGGGCCGTGTGGAACGACGCCCTCTGCTTCTCGACCGTCGTCGGCTTCGAACCCGACCTGGAAGCGGTCGAGCTCCTCTACACCTCGCTCCTCGTGCAGGCCACGGCGGCGATGACGAAGGCGGAGGCGGCGCAGCGGGCGGGCGGCCGCAAACGCACGAAGACCTTCCGGCAGTCGTTCCTGGCCGCGTACGCGCACCGGATCGGCGACCGGCTCGCGTCGGTCGCCGAGGAACAGGTGACCGCCACGGAGGGGGAGCTGCTGCCGGTCCTGGCGGCCCGTGACGTGGCGGTCACGGACCATCTGGACCGGATGTTCCCGGAGACGGTGACGACCCGGATGCGCGGGGTCACCGACGAGGCCGGATGGCACGAGGGTGCCGCGGCGGCGGACCGGGCCCAGGTCCGGGGCAGGCGCCCGCTCCCGTAGGGAGACCCGCGGCCACTGGCGGGGCGCCGGCTGCCGTGGGGCGAGCCGCGGCCGTCGCCGGGGCGCCTGCTGCCGTGCGGCCCCACGGCCCGTGGTCCCGGGCAGGGGCTCGCTCGTCAGTCGCCCGCGTGCTGGAACGGCGTCACGGAGGCGTTCGGCTCGGTCGCCGAGCCCTTCCCGGCCACCGGACCGAACGACCACGGGAAGCTCTGCGTGGTGTCGGCGCCGGGCAGGCCGATCTTCAGCGTCTTCGCGGCGAGGGTCTTCGCGTCGCCCTCCGCGCCCCGCACGTAGGTGATGGTGAAGGACGCGGTGTCGTCCTTGGCGAGGGTGAGCTCCTGCGACGCCGCGGACTCGTCCGCCGCGATCTCCGCGGAGGTGCCGTCCGCCTCCACGGTGAGTCCGGGGAAGCCCTTCAGGGTGCACCGGGCGCCCTTGTTGGTGAGGGTGACCGGGACGTTGCCCGTGTCCCCGGCGGCCGTGGCGGGGTTCGCGGGACCGACCTGGATCCCGGCGTCGCCGATCGCGCATGCGGCGACGGCGGCCTTCTTCGCCGGTCCGGACGTGTCGCCGGACTTCCCGGAACCGCTGGAGCTGCCGGAGCCGCCGCCGTCGCAGGAGGTCAGGGCGAGGGCCGCCGCGAGGACGGTGACGGCGATGGGCAGAGCGCGCATGGGTTCCCCTGGGAGTCGTGACGATGTGCATGGATCATCACGCACGGAGGTCCGCCGAGGTCGCGCACCCCTCCTCGTTCACCCGCACGGGACCGGTATCGCCCGATATTGATCGCGGACTTTCCCGCTGTGCCGGAACGGGCCGGCCGCGATCCCGTGGGGTGCGCGGCCGGGCGGTCAGGAGCCCAGGCTCGCCGTGGGCAGACCCGTGGGCAGCTTTCCGCCCTCGCTCCTGGTGTACGTCTCCTTGCCGAGGGCGCCCTCCCAAGTGACCGTCAGGGTCGTACCGCTGACGGAGTCGACCATGCCGACGGCGCGCTTCTTGTTGCCGTCCGTGCAGGTCAGGCGGATCATCCGCATGCTCGCCTCGTCGGACGACGTTCCGCTGCACACGGTGCCGCCGGTCGCGAAGAGGCCCGCCTGCTCGCCGTTGACCATGAGCACCACGGCCTTGCCGTCCGCGGTGGTGAGCCAGCTCCCCTGGAGTTTGCCGCCCGCCGCGGACGTGGCACCGGAGCCGCCGCCCGTACCGGCGCCGTCCGTCGCGGACGTGCTCGGGCTCGCCGACGGGTCCCCGGAGTCGTCGCCCCCGCCGCTGCAACCGGTCAGCACGAGCGCCGCCGCCAGTCCCGCGGTCGCGGCCGCGATACGCGCGTGGCGGGACGGGAAGGTCGCCGTAGTCACTGAAGCCCCCAAGGGTGGGATGGATGCGGGTCGCCCGAACGATCGCAGCAAGCTATCAGGAGGACCTGGGGACCCCCTCCGGGAATCCGGCGTGCGGTTGCTCACGGGCGTGTGCCAGGGGCGGGGACAGGGACGGGGGCGGGAACGGGAAGACGCCATGGGTAGGAGATTCCCTACGGTTGACGTGTAGGGAATCTCCTACCTATTCTTTGAGCCATGAACATCACTCACGCCTCCTTCGTCACGCTTCCCGTCGCCGACCAGGACCGGGCCCTTCGCTTCTACAGGGACGTCCTCGGGTTCGAGGTCACCGCCGACCTGGACATGCCGCCCGGCCGGTGGCTCCAGGTGGCGCCGAAGGGGGCGCGGACCGTCTTCACGCTCTCGGGTCCGGGGATGGGGGATTTCACGCCCGGAGAGACTCGGGGGATCATGTTGGTGACGACCGATGTCGACGCCGACTGCGCGCGGCTCGCCGCCGCCGGTTTCACGGTGGAGGGTCCCGACGACCTTCCCTGGGGCCGCATGGCCTCGTTCCGGGACCCTGACGGCAACGGTCTGATGCTGGTCACGGAGAAGGCCCTGGAGTCGGCCTCGGAGTAGGAACGGAAGGTGCTGAGCGCGCCATGACGGGGATCGGGGCCGGGCCGGGGGCCGCAGCCGGAGTGCGTGCCGGAACGGGAGCCTCCGTCGGAGCCGGAGCCGGAGCCGGAGCCGGAGCCGGAGCCGCCGTCGACGCTCCCGCGGCCCGCGAGGACCAGCTCTTCGCGGCGCTCGCCAACTCCACCCGTCGTGAGGTGCTCCGGCTGCTGCGTGAGCAGGGGCCCCAGCCCGTTCAGGCGCTGGCCGACCACTTCGCCATGCGGCGCCCCAGCCTCTCGGAACACCTCAAGGTGCTCCGGGAGGCCGGACTCGTGTCCGAGGAGCGCTCGGGCCGGCAGCGCATCTACCGCCTGGAGGCCGCCCCGCTCGCGGACGTCCAGGACTGGCTCCATCCGTACGAGCGGTTCTGGCGCGACAGGCTGAAGGGCCTCGGCGACCTCCTGGACCGCATGCCCGACGATGCCGAGACATGAACCCCGATCCGCAGGGCGCGAACCCCGACCCGCAGGGCGCGAACCCCGATGCTCGGGGTCCGGTCCCCGACGACGACCTGACGACCATCCGCGTCGCCCAGTTCCTGCCGCATCCGCCCGCCAAGGTCTGGCGGGCGCTCACGGAGCCCGAACTGCTCGCGCAGTGGCAGATGCCGGGGTCCGAGGACTTCCGGCTCGAAGTCGGTCACCGGTACACGCTGACCGCCGTCCCGCGCCCCAACACGAACTTCTCCGGCACCGTTGACGTGCGGGTTCTCGCCTACGAGCCGCAGCGGATGCTGAGCGTCCGCTGGGCCGACGCGAACGCGCGGCGACCGGCGGACTGGACCATTACCTGGACGTTGGAACAGGAAGGGCGCGGTACGCGTCTCTTCCTAGTACACGAGGGATTCGATCCGGACGATCCCACACAGATGATGGCGCGGAAGATCATGGACGGGGGCTGGAGGTCGCATGTGATGCGATCTCTGGGGAATGCGCTGGACCGGATGTAGGCCCGTACCGCACTCCGGTGAGGTGCAGGCCGTAGTCGGGCGAACGACAGCCGGTAGTCAAGGGCCGGTAAAAGCTGTAACCGCAGGACCACCCCGCGTGCACGTGCATCTGCCCATGCATCTGCACATGAACAGAGCTATGATCCGAGTCAGTTGACTACTGCATCTATGGCCACCTCAGCCACTGCACGACCGGGGAGCGACCTGTGGACCACGACGTGTTCGACGTGGATGACGTGTACGACGGTATGGCTGAATTCGTGTACAACGGCATGGCTGCGACCGAGCTTGACGGCGTCGCCTGGCAGAAGAGCAGGCACAGCAACTCACAGGGTTCCTGCGTGGAGTTCGCGCGGCTGCCCGGCGGTGACGTGGCCGTGCGGAACTCGCGGTTCCCCGAGGGGCCCGCGCTCGTCTACACGCGTGCCGAGATCGAAGCCATGCTCCTGGGCATCAAGGACGGCGAGTTCGACCACCTGGTCGCGGGCTGACCGCAGTGATCGCGAGCTGTCCCGAACCGGCCGGTCACGGGAGGGTGGCCACGGTACGGATGACGTAAACCGAGGGTGAAGTTCACTCAGCGTTCCGTAACGCGCGTAGAACCGCGGCGCCAAAAGGCGCCGCGGTCGTTATTCGGAGGTGGGCACGGCCGTCCCCGGCTGTGCTCCCAGCCGGAACAGCGCCCAGACGACCTTGCCGCTGAGCGTTCCGGCGAGCGGGTGCCAGCCCCAGCTGTCCGAGAACGAGTCGACCAGGAAGAGGCCGCGCCCCGACTCCGCCGCGAAGTCGTCCGAGTCGCCGGCGACCGGACTCTCGTGGCTGGGATCGCGCACCGCGCACACCAGTCGTGAGGTCCACCTCATCAAGTGCAGCCGTACGGGCGGCCCTTGGTCGTCCTTGCGGGGGGTGTCCGCGGGCAGCGCGTGCCGCAGGGCGTTGGTGACGAGTTCGGAGACCACCAGGCAGACGTCGTCGAAACGGTCGCCGATCTCCCACTGTTCCAGCGTTCCGCGGGTGAACTGCCGGGCCTCGCGCACCGCTTCGTAGCGGGCGGGCAAGGCGCACGAGGCGGCGCTGGACACCGCCGCGGGATCGAGAGGCGGAAGTCCCTGCCGTAAGGGTTCGAGCATGGTCGATCCATTCGTCCCCATGCGAGGCACTCCCGGGTGTTCGCGGTCGTTGCGATGCAGCGGTGGCGCGGGGACCATGGTTCCGAATGCGTACAGCAGATGCAAGGGCAGATGCACGTGCACGCGCCCGAATTGGACCTTCCTCTGCTACTTCTTGCTCATTTCTTCCTTCACCTTATTCTCAGTTGTCGACGCTTCACTGATCCCTTCCTGTGCGTCGGCTTTGGCTGCTTTCCGTTTCCGTAACTGAACGAGTACTGCTTGAAGTGTTTTAGTGGCAGACTTCGGCGTCTGGAAGACGGTTGGGGAGGCTGACGAACGTGAGCGCTGGTGAGTCGAGCGGCTCGGTGGTGCGGCGCATGCTGCTGGGGTCACATCTGCGGCGCCTGCGTGAGGCGCGTGGCATCACCCGTGAAGCGGCCGGCTACTCGATCCGTGCCTCCGAATCGAAGATCAGCCGTATGGAGTTGGGAAGGGTGAGCTTCAAGACCCGCGATGTCGAGGACCTGCTGACGCTCTACGGCATCACCGACGAGGCCGAGCGCACGTCCCTGGTCTCGCTCGCCAAGGAGGCCAACGTCGCGGGCTGGTGGCACAGTTACTCCGACGTCCTGCCCAGCTGGTTCCCCACCTACGTCGGCCTGGAGGGCGCGGCCCACCTGATCCGCGTGTACGAGGTGCAGTTCGTGCACGGACTGCTCCAGACCGAGGCGTACGCCCACGCCGTCGTCCGGCGCGGGATGAAGGGCGCCTCCGCCGCCGACGTCGACCGGCGCGTGGCCCTGCGACTGGAGCGGCAGAAGTACCTCGTCTCCGAGAACGCCCCCGAGTTCCACATCGTCCTCGACGAGGCCGCGCTGCGCCGTCCGTACGGCGACCGCGAGGTGATGCGCGGACAGCTCCAGCACCTGATCGAGGTCTCCGAGCGGCCCAACGTGCGGCTCCAGGTCATGCCGTTCAGCTTCGGCGGGCACTCCGGAGAGAGCGGCGCCTTCACCATCCTGAGCTTCCCCGAGTCCGATCTGTCGGACGTCGTCTATCTGGAGCAGCTCACCAGCGCGCTCTATCTGGACAAACGCGAGGACGTCAACCAGTACGAGGGCGCGCTCAAGCAGCTCCAGCAGGACAGCCCCGGGCCGGACGAGAGCCGCGATCTGCTGCGAGGACTGCTCCAGCTCTCCTGAGAGCGGCCCCGTACTTCCCTGGTATCCCTCAACTCCCTTGAAACACAAGTACGATGACATGTGATCAGACCGTGATCGGATGTCTGCTGACCCGGGCCAAGGACTGCCTCGGCAGCACAGGGATTGAGGGAGCACATGTCGTCCTACTTCACCGACCTGGCCCAGCAGTACATCGACGGCGAGTGGCGCCCGGGAACGGGCTCCTGGGACATCATCGATTTCAACCCGTACGACGGCGAGAAGCTGGCGTCGATCACGATAGCCACGGTCGACGAGGTCGATGACGCCTACCGCGCCGCCGAGCGCGCCCAGAAGAAGTGGGGCGCGACGAACGCGTACGCGCGCCGCGCGGTCTTCGAGAAGGCGCTCGCCGTCATCGACGAGCGCGAGGAGGAGATCACCGAGGTGATCATCGCCGAGCTCGGCGGCACCCGCCTCAAGGCGGCCTTCGAGCTGCACCTCGTCCGGGAGTTCCTGCGCGAGTCGGTCCAGCTGGCGCTGCGCCCCGAGGGGAAGATCATCCCCTCGCCGGTCGACGGCAAGGAGAACCGCCTCTACCGCGTCCCGGTCGGTGTCGTCGGCGTCATCAGCCCCTTCAACTTCCCCTTCCTGCTGTCGGTCAAGTCCGTCGCTCCCGCGCTCGCGCTCGGCAACGGCGTGGTCCTGAAGCCGCACCAGAACACCCCGATCGCCGGCGGCTCCCTGGTCGCGAAGATCTTCGAGGAGGCGGGCCTGCCCGGCGGTCTCCTCAACGTCGTCATCACCGACATCGCCGAGATCGGCGACGCCTTCATCGAGCACCCGGTGCCGAAGGTCATCTCCTTCACCGGATCCGACAAGGTCGGCCGGCACGTCGCCACGGTCTGCGCCGCGAACTTCAAGCGCTCGGTGCTCGAACTGGGCGGCAACAGCGCCCTGGTGGTCCTGGAGGACGCGGACATCGACTACGCGGTCGACGCGGCGGTCTTCAGCCGTTTCGTCCACCAGGGGCAGGTCTGCATGGCCGCCAACCGCGTCCTCGTGGACCGGTCGATCGAGGCCGAGTTCACCGAGAAGTTCGTCGCCAAGGTCAAGAAGCTGAAGACCGGCGACCCCAGGGACCCGCAGACGGTCATCGGCCCGGTCATCAACTCCTCCCAGGCGGACGCGCTGGCGGGCGTCGTCGAGCAGGCGATCACCGAGGGCGCCACCGCCCTGGTGCACGGCACCACCACGGACAACCTGGTCGAACCCTCCGTCCTGACCGGCGTCCCCGCCGACTCGGACCTGCTGCGCCAGGAGGTCTTCGGCCCGGTCGTCTTCCTCGTCCCGTTCGACGGGGAGGAGGAGGCGGTCCGGATCGTCAACGACACCCCGTACGGCCTCTCGGGCGCCGTCCACACGGCCGACATCGAGCGTGGCGTGAACTTCGCCAAGCAGATCGACACCGGCATGTTCCACGTCAACGACGGCACCGTCCACGACGAGCCCCTCGTCCCCTTCGGCGGCGAGAAGCACTCCGGCATCGGCCGCCTGAACGGCGAGACGACGGTCGACTCCTTCACCACGACGAAGTGGATCTCGGTGCAGCACGGGCGGAGCCGCTTCCCCTTCTGAGCCGCCTTCGCGTGATCGTCCAGCGCGCCCGGACCCTTGCGGACAGGAACTGACCGCAAGGGTCCGTAGCGTCGTCGGTGTCATCCGGAAGGACCCGATGAAAGGCGGCCGGTCATGGTCACGCATGTGCGAGCGGAAGAACGGGGCGACGAGTGCGGGGCACTGCTCGCGTTCATCGAGGAGCAGCGCGGCGGTATCCGCCGCTCGCTGCTCGGGCTGACCGAGGAACAGGCGGCGAGCAGGCCGAGCGCGAGTGAACTCTCCCTCTCCGGGCTGCTCAAGCATGTCGCCGAGGTCGAGCAGGGCTGGATCGCGCGGGCCAAGGGCGAGCCGCCGGCCGTGAAGCGGGACGAGTCGAACTGGCACGAGTGCTTCGTCCTCACCGAAGGCGAGACGGTCGCCTCGCAGCTCGCCCACTGGGAGAAGGTCGCCGCCGAGACGGAGGCCTTCCTGCGCTCGGTGCCGAGCCTCGACGACACCTTCGCGCTTCCGCCGGATCCCTGGTTCCCGCCCGAGGGCCGTGTCTCGATGCGCTGGGTGGCCCTCCACCTGATCCGCGAGACGGCCCGGCACGCCGGGCACGCCGACATCATCCGCGAATCCCTGGACGGCAAGACGGCCTTCGAACTGGTGGCGATGGAGCAGGGCTCCTCCGGGAGCTGACCGCGGCACCCCTAGGCTGGTCGCCATGTCAGCGATCCGTCTCCTCGTGCTCGGCGCGGTCCGCCAGCACGGGCGGGCCCACGGCTATCAGGTGCGCAACGACCTGGAGTACTGGGGCGCGCACGAGTGGTCCAACGCCAAGCCCGGCTCGATCTACCACGCGCTCAAGCAGATGGCCAAGCAGGGACTGCTGCGCGCCCACGAGACCGCGCCGTCCACGGCCGGCGGGCCGCCGCGCACCGAGTACGAGATCACGGCCGAGGGGACCGAGGAGTTCCTGGCGCTGCTGCGCGAGTCCCTGACGTCGTACGACCAGAAGATGGACGTGCGCTCGGCGGGCATCGGCTTCATCGTCGACCTGCCGAGGGACGAGGCGGTGGCCCTCCTGAAGGAGCGGATCCGCGGGATCGAGCAGTGGCGGTCGGCCGTCACCGAGCACTACGTGCCCGAGGACGGCCCCGCCGAGCTCGGGCACATCGGCGAGATCATGGACCTCTGGGTCCACTCCGCCGACGCCGACGCCGCGTGGACCCGCGGCCTGATCGCCCGCGTCGAGGGGGGCGCCTACACCTTCGCCGGGGAGGGCGAAGCGTTCGTCGGGGTCCTCCGCGACGACCAGGAGAACCCGTACGCGACGGGGGAGCGGCACCCGGAGGACGCGCGCTGACCGCGCTCTGACCGCATGCCGACCCACGTCGGTCCCATCACTCATCAAGTTTGACTAATGCCGCGGCCCGGCTTACCCTCCGTTGGCATGCCGGTAGTCAAGTTTGATTACCGGCTCTGGGGACCGGCCCGGAAACGGGCCGGAACGAAGGGAGCGGGATGACCGGAGCGATCGTCGTCGAAGGCGTACGCAAGCGGTACGGGGACCATCACGCGCTGGACGGACTGGACCTGCTGGCCGGGCGCGGCACGGTGCACGCGGTGCTCGGCCCCAACGGGGCGGGCAAGACCACCCTGGTCCGGATCCTGTCGACGCTGCTGCGGCCGGACGGCGGCCGGGTGGAGGTCGCCGGGCACGACGTGGTGCGCGAGGCCCGCCGGGTGCGGTCGCGCATCGGTCTGCTCGGCCAGAACGCCGCGCTCGACGAGGAGCTCGGCGGCCGGCAGAACCTGGAGATGTTCGGGCGCCTCCACCACCTGGGCTCCCGCGCCGCGCGGGCACGGGCCGACGAACTCCTGGAGCGCTTCGGTCTCGCCGACACCGGCCGCAAGGCGGTCCGCGCCTACAGCGGAGGCATGCGCCGCCGCCTGGACCTGGCCGCGTCGCTCATCACGGACCCCGAGGTCCTGTTCCTGGACGAGCCGACGACCGGGCTCGACCCGCGCGGCCGGGCCGAGGTGTGGGCGGCGGTGCGCTCCCTGGTCGGCGGCGGCACGACGGTGCTGCTCACCACCCAGTACCTGGAGGAGGCGGACCAGCTCGCCGACCGCATCTCCGTCGTCGACCGCGGACGGGTCATCGCGGACGGCACGGCCGACGAACTGAAGTCCCGGACGGGCGGCGACCGCATCGACGTGGTGCTGCGTGACGCGGGCCTGCTGGGAGCCGCCGTGGCCCTGTTGCCGTTCGCGGGGGAGGGGGTCTCGGTCGACGCGGACCGCCGTCTGCTCAGCGCTCCGGTCACGGACCGCATGGCGGCCCTCGCCGCGGCCGTGCGCGCTCTGGAGGAGGCCGGGATCGAGGCGGAGGACATCGCGCTGCGGCGCCCGACGCTGGACGAGGTGTTCCTGCACCTCACCGGGGACGCGTCACGAGTCAAGGAGGCCGTGTGAGCACGACGTACGACACCGTCCGCGAAGGGAACCGGGGACCTGGGCGGCCGGGAGGTCCCGGCGGGCCGCGCGAACCCCGTGCGGGAGCCCGTCTGCTCTCCGACTGCTGGACCATGACGCGCCGCGAGTTGACCCGCTGGGCACGGCAGCCCGTCCAGGCGGCGGTGGGTCTCGTCTTCCCGGTGATGCTGCTCCTGATGTTCGGCTATCTGGTCGGCGGGGGCCGGGGCGTCGAGGGCGACTACGTCGACTACCTGGTGCCGGGCATGCTCGCCCTGACCATGGCGTTCGGCCTGGAAGGCACGATGCTGGCCGTCACCCAGGACCTCGGCAAGGGCGTCATCGACCGCTTCCGCTCCCTGCCGATGGCCGACGGAGCCGTCCTGGTGGGCCGTTCGGCCGCCGACATGCTCCACTCGGCGGTGAGCCTGGCCGTGCTGGCCGGGGTCGGGTACGCGATCGGCTGGCGCCCCGACAGCACCCCGGGCGCCTTCCTCGGGGCGATGGGACTGCTCCTGCTCTTCCGCTTCGCCATGCTGTGGATCGGCATCCACCTGGCGATGGTGGCCGGGAAGCCTGAGCTGGTGCAGGCCGTGCAGATCCTGGTCTGGCCCGTCGGCTTCCTGTCCAACGTCTTCGCCTCGCCCGACTCCATGCCCGGCTGGCTGGGCACGGTGGTCGGCTGGAACCCCATGTCCCAGACGGCGACGGCCGTCCGCGAGCTGTTCGGCGGACCGGGCGGGGAGCAGGGGCACATCGGCCCGGCGGTCCTGTGGCCGCTGGCCCTGCTCGCGGTCTTCTTCCCGCTGGCGGTACGGAGGTTCGCCCGCCTGAGCCGCTGACGAAGCGCCACGGAGGCGTGGCCGCCCGGGAATCGGTGGGTGCTCCGGGGGTCCGGGGCTGCTCCGGAAGTCAGGAGCTGCCTCGGATGTCCGGGGGCTGGGTGCTCCGGTCGGGGGCGGGCCGGACCGAGGCTCCGGCCCCGGGACGGCCCGGCCCGGGGAAGCCAGGGCGTCCGAGGCGGCCCGGCCCCTCGTCGGGGCCGGCTGCCTGGAGGGGGAGCCGGGCGGGCCTTCAGTGGTGGAAACCCGTCTCCGCCGCCTTGTCCCGGGTCAGCGGACGGGGCTGCCGGCGCAGTTCGGGCAGCAGCCGCGTCAGGTCCTCGATGAAGAGGTCGGCGAGGTCGGAGGTGAAACCGTTGCGGCACACCACGCGCAGCACGGACAGGTCCTCCCGGTTCTCGGGGAAGGTGTACGCGGGCAGCAGCCAGCCGCTCTCGCGCATTCTCCGGGACACGTCGAACACGTCGTACGCCGTCACCTCGGGCGCCGTCGTGAAGGCGAACACCGGCAGCTCGTCCCCGCGGGTGATGAGCCGGAAGTCGCCCAGGCAGTCCACGCGTTCGGCGAGGGCGCGGGCCACGTCCCTGGTCGTCTGCTGCACGGCCCGGTAGCCGGCCCGGCCCAGCCGCAGGAACGTGTAGTACTGCGCGACGACCTGTGCTCCGGGGCGGGAGAAGTTGAGCGCGAAGGTCGGCATGTCGCCGCCCAGGTAGTTCACCCGGAAGACCAGTTCCTCCGGCAGCTCGGCCGCCGTCCGCCACAGCGCCCAGCCGACACCCGGGTAGACCAGACCGTACTTGTGACCCGAGGTGTTGATCGACGACACCCTGGGCAGCCGGAAGTCCCAGATCAGGTCCTCGTCGACGAACGGCGCGACCATCGCCCCGGACGCGCCGTCGACGTGGACCGGGATGTCGAGGCCCGTGCGCTCCTGGAGCCGGTCCAGCGCCGCGCACAGCTCCTCGATCGGTTCGTACGACCCGTCGAAGGTGGAGCCCAGGATGCCGACGACCCCGATCGTGTTCTCGTCGCACAGCTCCGCCGCCGCCTCGGGGTCGAGATGGAACCGGTCGCCCTCCATGGGGATCTGACGGGCCTCGACCTCCCAGAAGTTGCAGAACTTCTCCCAGCACACCTGGACGTTCACGCCCATGATCAGGTTGGGCCGCGCGCCCGGGTAGCGGTCCGCGTTGCGCTGCGTCCAGCGCCGCTTCAGCGCCATGCCGGCGAGCATGCACGCCTCGCTCGACCCGGTCGTGGAACAGCCCACCGCGGCCGACGGATCCGGCGCGTTCCACAGGTCGGCGAGCATCGCCACGCAGCGCCGTTCCAGTTCGGCCGTACGGGGGTACTCGTCCTTGTCGATCATGTTCTTGTCCCGGCACTCCGCCATCAGGACCCCGGCCTGCGGTTCCATCCAGGTGGTGACGAAGGTGGCCAGGTTCAGCCGGGAGTTCCCGTCCAGCATGAGCTCGTCGTGGACGAGCTGGAGCGCGGTCGTGGGCGGCAGCGGGCCGTCCGGGAGGCGGTGCTTCGGCGGCGCCTCGGTCATGCCGCTGACCGGGTTGGCCTGTCCGTAGAAGGGGTTGACGGAGGCGGGGCGTTCATCGGGGTTCTGGTGGCCCTGGTGGAGCGGCACGGGCTTCTCCCAACGGTCGGCGGGACGGGCGTCCCGTTCGTTCATCGGACGGGGGCGTCCCGTCGGTTCACCGGACCGGACTTCCGTCGTCGCGCAGTTGCAGCTGCGGCCGTCCGGTCACCAGCAGCCAGGCCGGCAGCGAGGCGATGCAGAGCAGGGCGATGATCGTGGGCGAGGACACCAGGACGGCTGCCGTGAACAGGCTCACCCAGCCCTGCCGGGTGGTGGCGAGGAGCACGCCCAGCACTCCGGCGGCCAGGCCCAGCGAGGCCGGGACCGAGGGCACGAGCGCGTGGGCGCACAGACCGAACGAGGCACCGGCGAAGACGGCCGGGAAGATCCGGCCGCCCCGGAACCCGCAGGACGTCGCGACGACCAGCGCGGCCAGCTTCACCACGGCCATCAGCGCGTACCGGCCCGCCGAGTAGTCGTCCGGGTGCCGGGCGATCTCGGCGACCTCGTCCAGGCCCTTGAACAGCGTGAGCGGCCCGCCCAGACAGCCCAGCAGGCCGAGGACGAGCCCGCCGACGGGCAGGGTGATCATGGGGTGGCGCAGGAGCGAGAACACCTTGTGGACGTAGGGGAACACGTAGACGGTGGCCATGCCGAGCACCGCCGCCGCGGAGGCGATCACGAGGGCGGACAGCACATCGGCCCAGCCGGGATCACCGAGCGGGGGCAGATCCAGGTCGAAGCTCGGATGGCCGATCAGCGACGTGGTGATCGAGCCCACCGCGGCCGCCGTCAGCGGCGCGAAGAGGTTGTCCCACAGCAGGCCCTTCATCTGCCGTCCGGCGAGCGCCTCGGAGATGACCAGTGCCGCCGCGACCGGTGTACCGAACAGGGCGCCGATCGTCCCCGCCTCGGCCAGCATCACCCACAGCGCGCCGGGCGCCGCGGGCGCGAACCTGCGGCCCGCCCAGAACGCCAGCGCGACGTTGGTGGCGATGATCGGGTTCTCGGGACCGAGGCTCGGGCCGCCCGCCAGCATCAGCGCGGTCGCCACCAGCAGTCCGGGCAGGACGAAGGGGGCCATCGGCTCCTCCTGGAGCCCCACGGTGGCCGGGTCGGGCCCCGCGTGCCCCGGCGCCTTCCACACCACCAGACCGACCAGGATGCCGGTGCTGGTGAGCATGACGATCATCCAGAGCGAGGAGTACCCGCCGATGCCGAGCGCGTCCGGCAGGTTCGTCCAGAGCACGTCCTTGAGCTGGTCGGCGAGCTTGCTCACCCCCACGTAGAGAAGGCTCGAGACGGCGCCGACGGCCACGGCGGGGAGGAACAGCGGCAGCAGAGTCCGCGCGGGCGTCGCCCGGGTCGGGGCCGGTCCCGGGGGAGCCGCTTCGTGGGTCACGGGCTCACCCTAAGCGTGCGAATCGGACATAACATCCCGAGCGTCGCCACCGGATGCCACCCTGGCCGCATCGCCGGACCCCTGGACTTCGGGCTTGCACCTCACGTCGCGTCAGGCCCCATCGTGAAGGGCGTACCGAGGAAGGAGCGGAAGTGGGCTATTCAGTGGGACAGGTCGCCGGATTCGCCGGAGTCACGGTGCGCACGCTGCACCACTACGACGAGATCGGTCTGCTCGCGCCCGGCGAACGCAGCCACGCGGGTCACCGGCGCTACGGCGACGCCGACCTCGACCGGCTGCAGCAGATCCTGTTCTACCGGGAGCTCGGCTTCCCGCTCGACGAGGTCGCCGCCCTGCTCGACGACCCGGAAGCGGACCCGCGCGCGCATCTGCGCCGCCAGCACGACCTGCTGACCGCCCGGATCGGGAAGCTGCAGAAGATGGCCGCGGCCGTGGAGCACGCCATGGAGGCACGCACGATGGGCATCAACCTCACGCCCGAGGAGAAGTTCGAGGTCTTCGGGGACAAGGACCCCGAGGAACACGCGGAGGAGGCCGAACGCCGCTGGGGCGGCACGGAGACGTACGCCGAGTCGCGGCGCCGCACCGCCCGCTACACCAAGGACGACTGGAAGCGCATGCGGGCCGAGGCGGCCTCCTGGGGCGAGCGGTACGACGCCCTGATGGCGGCCGGGGAGCGGCCGGACGGCGCGCGGGCCATGGACATGGCCGAGGAGCACCGGCAGCACATCACCCAGTGGTTCTACACCTGTACGTACGAGATCCACCGGGGCCTCGGTGACATGTACGTCGCGGACGAACGGTTCAAGGCGTTCTACGACTCCATGCGGCCGGGACTGGCCGAACACCTCAGGGACGCGATCACGGCGAACGCCGCCCGGCAGACCGGGGAAGCCTGACAGGGGAACCGGGGAACCGGGGAAGCCTGACGGGTAAGGGGCGCCTGCAGAGGCAGGCGCCCCTTACCCGTACGGAGCGGTCGCCGGGGGAAGCCGTACGGAGCCGTCGTCCCTTGCCCGTACGGAGCCGTCGCCGACGGAGTCCAGGGCCCGCCGCCTCCACCGGTGCGGGCCGCTGTCCTGCGGCGTGGTCTATTCCTTCACCAGGACCACGGCCGTGCCGTAGGCGCAGACCTCCGTGCCCACGTCCGCCGCCTCCGAGACGTCGAAGCGGAACATGAGCACGCCGTTGGCGCCGCGCGCGCGTGCCTGCTCCACGAGCCGCTCCATGGCCTGGTTGCGGGTCTCCACCAGCGTCTTGGTGAGCCCCTTGAGTTCTCCGCCGATCATCGACTTCAGGCCCGCGCCGATCTGGCTGCCCAGATGGCGTGAGCGGACCGTGAGACCGAAGACCTCGCCGACGACCTGCTCGACGCGATGACCGGGAACGTCGTTCGTCGTGACGACCAGGACGTCCGCGTGGGGACTCTGGCCGCCGCCGTATTCATCGATGCCCATGGTCCACAGCTTTGTCCCAGTCGCCGCACAGTGCATCCTGGAGTCACGGGTGGAACCTGGCGTCGGCACATTGCGTTGATAGCTTTGGCCGGCCGTACAGGACTGCCGTACCTCCCTCACCCCTCAGGAGCCCGGACCCGTGATGACCCTTGCCCTAGGTCCCAGCTGGCTGGATCCGAACACGCTCCTGGACAACTTCGGCATCTGGGGCCTGCTGCTCATCGTCTTCGCCGAGTCCGGCCTGCTCATCGGCTTCTTCCTGCCGGGTGACTCGCTGCTGTTCACCTGCGGTCTGCTGATCGCCACGGACGCCATGGACTTCCCGCTGTGGGGGGCGATCCCGCTGATCTGTCTCGCCGCGATCCTCGGCGACCAGGCGGGCTACCTCTTCGGCAAGAAGGTCGGACCCTCGCTCTTCACCCGCCCGGACTCCCGCCTGTTCAAGCAGGAGAACGTGGTCAAGGCCAACGAGTTCTTCGAGAAGTACGGCCCCAAGTCGCTGGTGCTGGCCCGCTTCGTGCCCATCGTGCGCACGTTCACGCCGATCATCGCGGGCGTCAGCGGCATGAGGTACCGCCCCTTCCTCACCTACAACATCATCGGCGGCGTCCTGTGGGGCGCGGGCGTCACGCTGCTCGGCTCCTGGCTCGGCAAGATCGAGTTCGTCAACAAGCACATCGAGCTGATCCTGATCCTGATCGTGCTCGTCTCGGTCGTCCCGATCATCATCGAGTTCCTGCGCGCCCGCTCCCAGGCCAAGAAGAACCCGCCGCAGGCGGCGGAGGAGCCCCAGGACTTCCAGGACTTCCAGGAGCCCTTCCCGGCCCCGTCCGAGGCCGCCCGCACCCGCTCCGCCGCGCCCGTCATGGACGACGCGACCAGGCCGCTGCGCGTGCCGCCGGTCCACGGGGGCCAGGACGCGTCGTACGGCGGCGGGAACCCCGGCGGTCCGTACGGCGGCCAGGGCCACGGGCAGGGCTACGGGAACCAGGGCCAGGGCCAGCCGTACGGGGACCAGGGCCAGGGCCAGGGCCGGCCGCAGCCGTACGGGAACCAGGGACAGGGGCAGCCGTACGGCAGCCAGGGCCACGGCCAGGCCTACGGGGACCAGGGCCAGGGCTACGGCCGTCAGGGTGACCCGTACCCGGCCCAGCAGCAGTACCAGCCCCAGCCCGAGCAGCAGTACCAGCAGCCGTACGGCCAGGACCAGGGCTACGGCTACGACCAGCAGCAGTACGACCAGGGTTACCAGCAGGGCTACGACCAGGGCCGGACCCACTCGCAGCAGCACCCCCAGGGCCACCCCGGGCGTCAGTACGGTGCCGAACAGCACCCCTACGGCCAGGGCCCCGCGCAGAACTGACGCACCCGCCCGGTGCTCCCGAGCCCTGTTCCCCCGAGCCCTGTTCCCCTGAGCCCGGTCCTCCTCGGACCGGGCTTTCCGGGACCGGGTCTCAGAAGCCGCGTGTCCGCTTGGCGGCCCGCCGCCCGCCGCCGGACGCGCCAGGCAGACGCAGGAACAGCCGCGAGATCTCCGAACCCAGGTTCACGCCGATCGCGATGGCCATGGCGAGGGCCGCGGCCTTGGTGAGCGACACCAGCCCCTTGTCGACGTTGTTCTGGGCGATCGACAGCAGTCCGAAGTACGTCGCCGAACCCGGCAGCAGCGGGCCGATCGCGGCCGTCGTGTAGGGCAGCGCGGAAGCGAACCGGTAGCGCGAGAGCAACTGCCCGAAGAGGCCCACCAGGCCCGCGGCGACGGCCGTGGAGGCCACCGGCGATATCCCGCCCGCGTAGTGCATCGCCCCGTACACCGACCAGGCCACGCCCCCGTTGAGGGTCACGGCGAGGACGGTGGAACGTTCCTGCTGGAGCAGCACCGCGAAGGTGAGCGACAGCAGCATCGACGCGGCGATCTGGAGCAGCGGCCGCTCCGAGATGTTCAGCGCCGCGTCCGGGTCGAGCTGGGCGCCCAGCTTCACGCCGAAATAGAGCACCAGCAGGACGCCGACGATGATGCCCACGAAGAAGTACATGACTTCGAGCAGCCGCGCGGACGCGGTGATGTAGAAGCCGGTCAGTCCGTCCTGCACCCCGGCGACGAGCGCCCGCCCCGGCAGCAGCGCGAAGAGCCCACCGGTGATCACCGCGGACGCCTTCACGTCGACGTGCGCCACCGTGAGCGCCACCCCTATCGCGGCGGGCGGCATCGCGGCAGCCGTGAACTGGTAGAACTCCGGCAGCCCGCGTCCGGCGCACAGCCAGGCGAGCCGGTCGCCGAGCATCGCGCCGAGCGCGGCGGCGACGAACACGATCGCGTCGCCGCCGACGAGCACGGAGGCCGCGCCGGCCAGCAGTCCGCCGGAGGCCGTCAGCACCCAGCCGGGGTACGGGTGCCGGTTGCGCCGCATCTCCGCGAGCCGCCTGTAGGCCTCTTCCAGGGGGATCGCGGTCTCGGGGTCGCTCAGGTCGTCGACGAGCCGGTAGACGGCCGCCAGGCGCGTGTAGTCGGTGCCCCGGCGGCGCACCGTCCGTGACGCCGTCACCGGGTCGTCCACCAGGGACGGCTGGTGCGAGATCGACAGCAGGGTGAAGGTGACGTTCGGCTCGCAGCGGTCGAGCCCGTAGGAGCGGCAGACGGCGAACATCGCCGTCTCCACGTCCTCGGCGCCCTCGCCGCCCGCGAGGAGCAGCTCGCCGATGCGCAGGGTCAGGTCCAGGACGCGCGGGACGGCGGGCCCCGACTCGTCCTCCTTGTGCACGGGCTCGGGCGCGGGCCGCTCGGTCACCGGCATGCGCAGCATCGTGCGCATGCGGTCCTGCCACGGAGCGTCCTTGGTCAGGCTGACCAGGGGGACGCCGGTCGCCGGTGTGAAGGCGGGAGGCGCGTCCCGGGCGCTGTAGGTGCGCGGAGCGCTGAACGCCGAGCCCCCGTGCTCCGGCCCGGCGGGATGCGGTGCGTCGAGGCCCTGGGGGAGCGCGAACTCCGAGGTCGTCGACGATTCCTCGTCGGCCGCCGCCGGGACCGGCGGCGCCACACCCGTGGGCGGGCTGAAAGCACTCCTCGCCTCGTCCGAGTGCGGCTTGCGGTCTTCCGCTTCCGGGTCCGCCACCAACTCCAGCCTCGCCTTTCCCGTCTGTGTCGTTCTCCTTCTTGCCTTCCGTATGCCTCAGTATGCGTACGGACACACGAACGGGCCGCGTGGCCCCAGGGGGATCACGCGGCCCGTTCGGAAGAGGGGGAGGTCAGCGACCGCCCGCAAGGGGGTCAGTGACCGCCCTGGTCCTTGAAGCGCTTGTAGGAACGCTCGATCTCGGCCTCGGCGTCCGCGCGGCCGACCCAGTCGGCGCCCTCGACGGACTTGCCGGGCTCCAGGTCCTTGTAGACCTCGAAGAAGTGCTGGATCTCCAGGCGGTCGAACTCCGACACGTGGTGGATGTCGCGCAGGTGCTCCACACGCGGGTCGTGCGCCGGGACGCACAGCAGCTTGTCGTCGCCGCCGGCCTCGTCCGTCATACGGAACATGCCGATCGCGCGGCACTGGATGAGGCAGCCCGGGAAGGTCGGCTCGTCCAGGATGACCAGGGCGTCCAGCGGGTCGCCGTCCTCGCCGAGGGTGTTCTCGACGAAGCCGTAGTCGGCCGGGTAGCTGGTCGAGGTGAAGAGTCGACGGTCCAGACGGATCCGACCGGTCTCGTGGTCCACCTCGTACTTGTTCCGTGAACCCTTCGGAATCTCGATCGTGACGTCGAACTCCACCGGTGGCTCCTCCATGATCAGCACATAGTTCTGGTGATTAAGTGTCCCTCACGCAGGTGGGTGATCGCGAAAGGGGCTGGTGGTCGTGCCAGAGCTGAGGGCTTGGCGGGCCGCGAGACCGCATGTGGTGCGGGTCGCGCGGATGGTGAGACCGCATGTGGCGCGGGTCACTCGAGCCGTGCGGCCGCGTGCCGTGCGGTTGACGACGCCGCAGCTCACAGCCGTCGCGACCACCGTCGGCCTGGCACTCGCGGCCGGGGTGGTGACCGCGGCCGGCCCCTGGGACTCCACCGGTCAGCGTACGGCCGAGCGGGACTGGGCCGCATCGCGGACGCCCGAGGGTGGCACAGATCACGCACGTACGTCCGGTACGCGCCGAACGTCACCCCGGCCCGCACCCAGCGCCGCCTCCGTGCTCGCCGGGCTCGGGGGCGAGGAGGGCGGCGCGCCCGCGCCCGCCGGGAAGGCCCTCGCGAAGGTCCTCGACCCGCTGCTGGCCGATCCCGTCCTCGGCTCGGTGCGCACCGCCGTCGTGGTCGACGTGGAGACCGGCAAGCGGCTCTACGGCAAGGGCGCCGAGCAGGTCCAGACGCCGGCCTCCACCACGAAGATCGCGACCGCGGTCGCCGCCCTCACCGCGCTGGGCCCCGACCACCGCATCCGGACGCGCACGGTCCTGGAGCCCGACACCGGGGAGGTCGTGCTCGTCGGCGGCGGCGACCCCACGCTGACCGCCCGCAAGCCCGCGGACGGCTGGGCGGACCTGGGCGTCCTCGCCGAACGGACGGCCACCGCCCTGAAGGCCCGTCACATGAACCGGGTGACGCTCTCCTACGACACCTCGCTGTACTCCGGTCCCGGCCTTCACCCCATCGGGGTGAACGACAACATCGCGAAGGTCACCCCGCTGATGGCCGACGAGGGCCGCCTGGACCACTCGACCAGCGGGCCGGCCGGGCGCGCCACGGACCCGGCGGCGGACGCCGCGCGGACGTTCGCGGACCTGCTGCACGACCACGGCGTCACCGCCACGGCGCCCGGCCCCTCGAAGGCGACGAGCCGTTCCCAGGCCCTCGCCTCCGTCTCCTCGCCGCCGTTGTCCGCCCTGGTCGAGCGGATGCTGACCAACAGTGACAACGACATCGCCGAGGCACTGGCCCGTCAGGTCGCCCTCGCGGCCGGTGAGGAACCCAGCTTCGACGGCGACGCGAAGGCGATCCGCGCCCAGCTGGAGAAACTCGGACTCCCGCTGACCGGGGCGCAGTTCGCCGACGGCAGCGGCCTGAACCGCGCCGACAGGCTCTCCGCCGACCTGCTCGCCGCCCTGCTGGCCAAGGCCGGCGACCCGGCCCACCCCGAGCTCAGGCCGGTCCTCACCGGCCTGCCCGTCGCCGGCTTCACCGGCACCCTCAGCGCCCGGTACACCGACGCCCCGACCGCCACCGGAGTCGTCCGCGCCAAGACGGGCACCCTGACCGGGGTCAACACCCTCGCCGGCACCGTCGTCGACAAGGACGGCCGCCTGCTGGCGTTCGCCTTCCTGACCTCCGACGCCGCCAACCCCCCGAACCCCCTGGAGGCCCGGGCGGCGTTGGACCACGCGGCGGCGGCACTCGTGGCGTGCGGCTGCCGGTAGCGCGCGCCGGACCGGGACCCGGTCCCTTCCGGCCCGTGGGAACCAGGAGCACCATCAGCCCCTCGGCCGGGACGCATCCGGTGTCGGACCCTCACCGCAGCCGGACCCGCTCACGTACGGTTGACGCATGACGAGCATCGGTGGTGCTGCATCTACTGGGATGGTCGACTGGAATCTCGCGGTGGCGACCGCGACCCGGCTCGTGCGGCCGGGCCCGGAGGTGAGCCGCGACGAGGCCCGGGCGATCGTCGCCGAGCTGCGCCGGCACGCCAAGGCCTCGGAGGAACACGTCCGGGGCTTCACCCGCTTGGGTGCGGACGTCGTCCACGACACCCCCGTACTCGTCGTCGACCGCCCCGGCTGGGTCCGGGCGAACGTCGCCGGGTTCCGGGAGATCCTCAAGCCCCTTCTGGACAAGATGCAGGAACGACGCGGCAGCGGCACCGGCGGAGCCGTCCTCGGAGCCGTCGGAGGCAAGGTCACCGGCGTCGAACTGGGCATGCTGCTGTCGTTCCTGTCCTCGCGGGTCCTCGGGCAGTACGAGACGTTCGCGCCCGCGACCCGGGACCTGCCCGCGGGGGCGCCCACCGCCTCCGGCAGCGGCGGCGGCAGGCTCCTGCTGGTCGCCCCGAACATCGTGCACGTGGAGCGTGAACTCGACGTCCAGCCCCACGACTTCCGCCTGTGGGTGTGCCTCCACGAGGAGACGCACCGCACCCAGTTCACGGCCGTGCCCTGGCTGCGCGACCACCTGGAGGGCGAAATCCAGTCGTTCTTGGGGGAGACCGAGGTCGACCCCATGACCGTCCTGGAGCGCATCAGGGAGGCCGCGCAGTCGCTCTCCGGCTCCCGCCCCGACACCGAGGAGGACGACGGCGGACGTTCCCTCGTGGAAATCGTGCAGACGCCCGCCCAGCGCGAGATCCTCGGCCGGCTCACCGCCGTGATGTCCCTCCTGGAGGGACACGCCGACTTCGTGATGGACGGCGTCGGGCCCGCCGTGGTCCCCTCCGTCGCCGAGATCCGAGAGAAGTTCCAGCAGCGCCGCGCCAAGGGCGCCTCCCGCCTCGACGTGGCCCTGCGCAAACTGCTCGGCCTGGACGCCAAGCTCAGGCAGTACAAGGACGGCGAGCGGTTCGTACGGGCGGTCGTCGAGGAGGTCGGCATGGACGGCTTCAACCGTGTGTGGACCTCTCCGAACACGCTCCCGACCAAGGCGGAGATCGCCAAACCGGCGGATTGGGTCGCGCGGGTGCACCGCAGGACGGAGTCGTGAAGCCTCCCGGAGGGTGGTGAAACGAATCCGGCCGATGGCAGGCAAACGCTCCCGCTATCACCCATCCGAGGGACCGTGGAGCACGGGTAGGCGTGCAATGCTCGGGGAACGCCCCGGTTCTGTCACCATCTACACACTCTGAGTGACAGATCCCCGGGCTAACCCCCCGAAAACTTCATGAAGGGAACCGGACATGGGTCCCCATCCTGCGGTCGCGGCGATACGCCTGGCGGTCCGCCGCGTACTCCACGACATCCTGACCGAGCAACCGCCCGCCCACGACACCCGGCGCACGCCCGCACGCGGTGCCGCGCGCCCCTGCGCGCCCGACGCGGAACGCGTCCCCGCCCCCGGAACGCGGCGCAGCATCGCCGCTCCCGCGCGCCCCCCGCACGACCAGACCCGCACGAGCGCCCGGCCCCGTCCCGGCGAGGACGCCGACCCGGCGCCGCTCGTGCTCGTCGCCTGCTCCGGCGGCGCAGACTCCATGGCGCTCGCCTCCGCCCTCGCCTTCGAAGCCCCCAAACTCGGCATCCGCGCCGGTGGCGTCACCGTCGACCACGGTCTGCAGCCCGGCTCCGAGCTGCGCGCCGACGAAGTCGTGCTGCGCCTCACCGAGCTGGGGCTCGCCCCGGCCGAGTCGATCGCCGTCACCGTCGGCCGCGACGGAGGTCCCGAGGCCGCCGCGCGCGACGCCCGGTACGCCGCCCTGGACTCCGCCGCCGAACGCCACGGCGCCACCGCGATCCTCCTCGGCCACACCCGCGACGACCAGGCCGAGACGGTCCTGCTCGGCCTCGCCCGCGGCTCCGGCATCCGCTCCCTGTCCGGAATGGCCGCGGTCTCGGGGGCCGACGGCCGCTACCGCCGTCCCTTCCTGCACCTGGACCGGCAGACCGCCCGCAAGGCGTGCATGGTCCAGTCGCTGCCCGTCTGGGACGACCCGCACAACGCCGATCCGGCCTACACCCGCTCCCGGCTCCGCCACGAGGGTCTGCCCGCCCTCGAGAAGGCCCTGGGCAAAGGAGTCGTCGAGGCTCTCGCCCGTACGGCCCAGCTCTCCCGGGACGACGCCGACGCCCTCGACGCGTGGGCCAGCCAGGCCGAGGCGTCCGTACGCGACGCGGCCGGCCTTCTGGAGTGCGCCAAGCTCTACGTCCTGCCGCCCGCCGTACGCCGCCGGATCCTGCGCCGCGCGGCCATCGAGGCGGGTGCTCCGGCCGGTTCGCTGTTCGCCCGGCACATCGAGGAGATCGACCGGCTGATCACCGGATGGCGCGGTCAGGGGGCCATCAATCTCCCGGGCAAAGTCGTCGCCCAGCGCCAGGGTGGCAGACTGGTGATTCGGCAAGGCTGAAACCGGACCCTGCACCGGGGCCGCTCACGCGGCTCCCCGGGACCCCTTCACTCGGGTTCGCGGGCGGTCCGAACGGCCGCGCGGGAGAGCCGAAGGGGACCGTCGCCGGTTACATGGCGCCCTGTAGGTGACGAGCCCAAAAAAGTGGGACGGACGACCGAAAGTGATGCGGGTGGACGCGAAAGACATGGGCACCGACCTCAAGTCGGTGCTCATCACCAAGGAAGAGATCGACGCGAAGCTGGTCGAGCTGGCCGCGAAGATCGACGCGGAGTACGCGGGCAAGGACCTGCTGATCGTCGGGGTGCTCAAGGGTGCCGTGATGGTCATGGCGGACCTCGCGCGTGCGCTGTCCACCCCCGTCACGATGGACTGGATGGCCGTGTCGTCGTACGGCGCGGGCACCCAGTCCTCCGGCGTGGTGCGGATCCTCAAGGACCTGGACACCGACATCAAGGGCAAGCACGTCCTGATCGTCGAGGACATCATCGACTCCGGGCTGACCCTGTCCTGGCTGATCTCCAACCTCGGCTCCCGCGAGCCCGCCTCGCTCAAGGTGTGCACGCTGCTGCGCAAGCCGGACGCGGCCAAGGTCGCGATCGACGTCGAGTGGGTCGGCTTCGACATCCCGAACGAGTTCGTCATCGGCTACGGCCTGGACTACGCCGAGAAGTACCGCAACCTCCCGTTCGTCGGTACGCTCGCGCCCCACGTCTACGGCGGCTGAGCCGCACTCCTCCTGAGGGCGGCTCAGTCGGCTCGGTCCTCGTGGGGCGGATCGGGAACCCCAGCGGGTTTCGCGCCGTTGGAGCATGCGTGGACGGGATTGCCAGCAGTCCCCTGCGGCTTCGGGTGACAATGCTGGGGTACCGTCCGAAGAACAGTCTTTATCAAACTCACTATGGCAGGAGGGACGGGGCGGCTCCGCTCCGTATGGATGGACGTGAAGCGATACTTCCGTGGGCCGGTCATGTGGATCGTGCTGGCCGTCCTTGCCGTGGTCGTGTTGATGCAGGTCGTCGGTTCGTCCGGCGGCTACAAGACGGTGGACACCGGCCAGGTCGTCAAGGCGATCAATGACAACCAGGTCGAGTCGGCCAAGATCACCACCGGTGACGAGCAGGTCATCAAGGTCTCGCTGAAGGACGGCGAGAAGGTTGACGGCAGCTCGAAGATCCAGGCGAGCTACATCGGCGACCAGGGCGTGGCCCTGGCCAACACACTGCAGGACAAGTACCAGAACAAGCAGATCCCGGACGGCTACACCGTTTCGCCGTCCAAGCAGAACCCCTTCGTGGGCATCCTGCTGTCCCTGCTGCCCTTCGTCCTCATCGTCGTCGTCTTCCTGTTCCTGATGAACCAGATGCAGGGCGGCGGCTCCCGGGTCATGAACTTCGGGAAGTCCAAGGCGAAGCTCATCACCAAGGACACCCCGAAGACGACGTTCTCGGACGTCGCCGGCTCGGACGAGGCCGTCGAGGAGCTCCAGGAGATCAAGGAGTTCCTCCAGGAGCCGGCGAAGTTCCAGGCCGTCGGCGCGAAGATCCCCAAGGGCGTCCTGCTCTACGGGCCTCCTGGTACGGGCAAGACGCTGCTCGCACGCGCCGTCGCGGGCGAAGCCGGCGTTCCCTTCTACTCGATCTCCGGTTCCGACTTCGTCGAGATGTTCGTCGGTGTCGGTGCCTCGCGAGTCCGTGACCTGTTCGAGCAGGCCAAGGCGAACGCCCCGGCGATCGTCTTCGTCGACGAGATCGACGCGGTCGGCCGTCACCGCGGCGCCGGCCTCGGCGGCGGTCACGACGAGCGCGAGCAGACCCTCAACCAGCTGCTCGTCGAGATGGACGGCTTCGACGTGAAGGGCGGCGTCATCCTGATCGCCGCCACGAACCGGCCCGACATCCTCGACCCGGCCCTCCTGCGCCCCGGCCGCTTCGACCGCCAGATCGCGGTCGACCGTCCGGACATGCAGGGCCGTCTGGAGATCCTCAAGGTTCACCAGAAGGGCAAGCCGGTCGCTCCGAACGTCGACCTGTCCGCGGTGGCTCGCCGGACCCCCGGCTTCACCGGTGCCGACCTGGCGAACGTGCTGAACGAAGCCGCGCTGCTCACCGCGCGCAGCAACCAGAAGCTGATCGACAACAGCATGCTGGACGAGGCGATCGACCGCGTGGTCGCGGGCCCGCAGAAGCGGACCCGGATCATGTCGGACAAGGAGAAGAAGATCACCGCGTACCACGAGGGCGGACACGCCCTGGTCGCGGCGGCTTCCCCGAACTCCGACCCGGTGCACAAGATCACGATCCTGTCGCGCGGCCGTGCCCTCGGCTACACGATGGTCCTGCCGGACGAGGACAAGTACTCCACCACGCGCAACGAGATGCTGGACCAGCTCGCGTACATGCTGGGCGGCCGCGCGGCGGAGGAGCTCGTCTTCCACGACCCGACCACCGGTGCCGCGAACGACATCGAGAAGGCCACGGCCACCGCTCGCGCGATGGTCACGCAGTACGGCATGACCGAGCGTCTCGGCGCGATCAAGTTCGGCGGCGACAACACCGAGCCCTTCCTGGGCCGGGAGATGTCGCACCCGCGTGACTACTCGGAAGAGGTCGCCGCGCTCGTCGACGAAGAGGTCAAGAAGCTCATCGAGAACGCGCACAACGAGGCCTGGGAGATCCTGGTCGAGAACCGCGACGTCCTCGACGCGCTGGTGCTCCAGCTGCTGGAGAAGGAGACGCTGAGCAAGGAGCAGATCGCCGAGGTCTTCGCTCCCATCGTGAAGCGCCCGGCCCGCCCCGCGTGGACCGGCTCCTCCCGTCGTACCCCGTCCACCCGCCCGCCGGTGCTCTCCCCCAAGGAGCTGTCGCTGACGAACGGGGCGAACGGATCGACGGCGGCCATCGCCACCGCCACGGAGCCCGTCCCGGTCACGGAGACGGCCCCGGAGGACCGCACCGACAGCTGAGTCCGCTCGGCTCCGGGCGGCCTCACCAGGCCCGGAATGGATGCCGCTCCCCCCAGGTTCTAGCCTGGGGGGCGCGGCATTTTCGTGTGCCCGCACCTTTTGGACGCGTCGAGGCACGCGCAGGATCCCCAGGAACGAGGACCAGATGACCGACCCCGTGACGCTGGACGGCGAGGCCACGATCGGCGAGTTCGACGAGAAGCGCGCCGAGAACGCCGTACGGGAGCTTCTGCTCGCGGTCGGCGAGGACCCGGACCGCGAGGGCCTGCGAGAGACACCCGGGCGGGTCGCGCGGGCGTACAAGGAGATATTCGCGGGCCTGCTGCAGCGGCCGGAGGACGTGCTGACGACGACGTTCGACCTGGGCCACGACGAGATGGTCCTGGTGAAGGACATCGAGGTGTTCAGCACCTGTGAGCACCACCTGGTCCCGTTCCGGGGTGTCGCGCACGTCGGCTACATCCCGTCCACCAGCGGCAAGATCACCGGCCTGTCCAAGCTGGCCCGTCTCGTCGACGTCTACGCCCGCCGTCCCCAGGTCCAGGAACGGCTGACGACGCAGGTCGCCGACTCCCTGATGGAGATCCTGGAGCCGCGCGGTGTGATCGTGGTCATCGAGTGCGAGCACATGTGCATGTCCATGCGCGGCATCCGCAAGCCCGGTGCGAAGACCATCACGTCGGCGGTGCGCGGACAGCTGCGGGACGCCGCGACCCGCAACGAGGCGATGAGCCTCATCATGGCCCGCTAGACCCCGGGCAGACCCGGCAGACCCCGGTCCGCTCCGGGCGATCCACCGAACCGATCCGAACGACACCCGCGGGGACTGGGGGACTGCGCGCCCGGCGCCGGACTACGCCACCGGGGCCGTCCCACCGTGGTGCTGGTCGTCGTCCTCCGGGAGTCTGCAGACGCGTTCCAGGAAGAAGGCGGCCGCTATCACGCCGATTCCGGCGAGGACGGAGAGGCCGGCGTAGATGGCCTGGTCGCGGCGGGCGGGGTCCTCCAGCCATCCCAGGAGGAAGACGCCGGTGCCGCCGTACATGCCCGCCACCAGGGCGGCCACCAGGGCGCTCGCCTGACCGAAGACGACCGCGCGGGCGGCCATCAGCGGATCGACGCCCTTGGCGCCGGGGCGGCGCTCGCGCTGGGCCTTGAGGCGGGCGCGCAGCGACAGGGCCGTGGCGAGGAGGACGATCGCGATCAGGGCGAGGACGATGGGGGCGGCCAGCGGGACCCGGGGAAGTGTGCCCACCGCGTTCCACAGGCGGGCGCCCGCCCAGGACAGCACTCCGGCCACCACGAACACGGCAGCCAGTGTCCTGATCCGCAGCTGTTTCACGTTGCCCCTTCGGTAGCCCGCGTGCGGCCGGGGCCCGTATCGGGGCCGGCCAGTGGTCGTCTTGACCTTAACGACTACTCGGGCAGCCGGAGTTCCAGGTCGGCGCGGGCCGTGACACCGTCCCGGGTGATGGTGTCGAGGAGCCGGGCGACGGCGCCGTGGCCGGCGAGCTGCGCCTCGGGATCCACGTCGTGCCAGGGGGCGAGGACGAAGGCCCTCTCGTGGGCGCGGGGGTGAGGGAGGGTCAGCACCGGGTCGTCGGAGACGGTATCGGCGTACGCCACGATGTCCACGTCGATCGTGCGCGGGCCCCAGCGCTCGTCCCGCACGCGGTGGAAGGCCTCCTCGACCGCGTGGGCCCGCTCCAGGAGCGAGGACGGCGGGAGGGTGGTCCTGAGCACCACGACCGCGTTGAAGTACGAGGGCTGGCTGCCCGGTTCGACGCCCCACGGCTCGGTCTCGTAGACGGGGGAGACCGCTTTGACCCGGACGCCCGGGGTGTCCTCCAGGGCGTCGACGGCTCCCTGGAGGTTCTCCAGGCGGTTGCCCAGGTTCGAGCCGAGGGAGATCACCGCGAGCTTGGGGTTGCTCAGGGTCGTGTCGGCGGCGTCGACCTGCTCGACCACGGAGGCGGGCACCGGCTGGACGGTCGGGTCGCTCTGACCCTCGGTGAAGGACGTGGTCATACTCGGCTCCGGATGATCGTGACGGTCACGTCGTCGAAGGGGACCGTGATGGGCGCGTCCGGTTTGTGGACGCAGACCTCGACCTCCTGGACCCCGTCGTGCTTGAGACACGTCTGGGCGATGCGCTCGGCGAGCGTCTCGATGAGATCGACCGGCTCGCCCTCGACCACGGCGACGACCTCTTCCGCCACGATGCCGTAGTGCACGGTCTTCGCCAGGTCGTCGTCGGCCGCGGCCGGGCGGGTGTCCAGGCCCAGCGTCAGGTCCACGATGAAGGTCTGGCCCTCCTCGCGCTCCTTCTGGAAGACGCCGTGGTGCCCGCGGGCCTTGAGGCCGCGCAGCGCGACACGATCCACGCGAATCACTCCTGCAATTGTCGGGGAAGGCCGTCGTACGCCGAATGCGGTCGGCACACCGGCCCCGAACGAATCTACCTGCGGGCACTGACAACGCTCGCCCGCGAGGACGGCGCCCCGGTGAAGGACATAAGCCTTCACCGGGCGTTTCCCCCGGGGAACGCTGCGGCTCACGGGCTGGTAGCCGCCCCTACCCCGGACCGGAGATTCCAATCACCTTTTGGTCTCCCTGGCCGCATACCCACTCAACCGGCGGTGTCCTCGTCTTCTTCCTCACCGGACTCGGCCAGCACGGGGGAGGCGTGGTGGGACCAGAGTTTCCAGCCCTCGGGAGTGCGGCGGAACACGTTCGTGGCGACGACCAGCTGGCCGACGAGCGGGCCGAGCTCTTCCCCCTCGTCGGGGGCGGGACCGCCGCTGAGGATGTTCTCGGTGCAGGTCACCAGGGCCGTGTCGCCGGACACGGAGACGCGCACGTCGGTGAGGAAGAACTGGATGTACTCCGTGTTCGCCATGATCAGCGCGTACGAGCGGAGCACCTCGCCGCGGCCGTTGAGGACGGGCCAGCCGGGGTGGACGCAGGACACGACCGCGCCCTCGCCCTCGAAGTCGTCGTCGGAGGTGTCCAGCGGGGCCAGCCACAGCGAGGTCAGTTCCTCGAAGTCACCTCGTTCCATCGCCTCGTAGTACGCGGTGTTGGCGAGTTCTACCTGCTCGATGTCGGTACGGGGTGTGCTCACCGGGCGCCCTCGACGGCCGGACCGCCGGCGGCGTCGGGTGCCCCGCCGGTGCGGGCTCCCTCGACGGCGCGGGCGACCCGTACGGCGTCGGCGGTGGCCCGTACCTCGTGCACGCGGACCGCCCAGGCGCCCTGCCGGGCGGCGATCGCCGAGACGGCGGCGGTGGCGGCGTCGCGCTCGCGCGCGGGAGGCGGGGCGCCTTCGGGGCCGGCCAGGACGCGGCCGAGGAAACGCTTGCGGGAGGCGGCGACCAGCAGGGGGTGGCCGAGGCCGCGCAGGCGGTCGAGGTGGGCCAGGAGGGCCAGGTCGTGCTCGGGGTCCTTGGAGAAGCCGAGCCCGGGGTCGACGACGACGCGGTCGGGGGCGATGCCGCCCTCCAGGACGGCCTCCACGCGCGCGTGGAGTTCGTCGAGGACCTCGGAGACGACGTCCTCGTACGTCCCCTGGATGTTGCCGCCCGCCAGGAGGCCGCGCCAGTGCATGACCACGAAGGGGGCGCCCGCGGCCGCCACGGCCGGGATCATCGCGGGGTCGGCGAGGCCGCCGCTGACGTCGTTGACGAGGGCGGCGCCCGCGGCGAGCGACCGCTCGGCCACGGAGGCGCGCATCGTGTCCACGGAGACGGTGACGCCCTCGGAGGCGAGGCCGCGGACGACGGGGATGACGCGCTTGAGCTCCTCGGCCTCGTCGACGCGGGTGGCTCCGGGACGGGTGGACTCGCCGCCCACGTCCACGAGGTCGGCGCCCTCGGCGACCAGGCCGAGGCCGTGCTTGACCGCGGCCGTCGTGTCGAACCAGCGGCCGCCGTCGGAGAAGGAATCGGGGGTGACGTTCACGACCCCCATGACCGCGCAGCGGTCCCACGTCGGCAGTCCCGCGACTCGGCCGCGCCCGCGCTCAATACTCATACGTCCAGCCTAGGCCCCTTACGGGAGGCCTCATCGCCCCTTGACGGGCTCCGTGGCCTCCGCCGGTCCCGGGGGCGGGGACCGGCGGAGCCCGCCTGGCTACGCCGCCCTGATCCCTCGTTCCGTCGCCGCGTGGGCGCAGGGACGCGGGGCCGGTGCCCGGCGGCGCAGGATCCGGGGCAGGGCGAGGTTCACGAAGCCCTCGGCCTGCATGGCGGCGAGGCCGATGCGGGGGAGGTCGCGGGAGGCGGCGTAGACCACGAAGCGCGGCTCCCAGCGCGGGCGGAACTTGGCGTTGAACTTGTACAGCGACTCGATCTGGAACCAGCGGGACAGGAACACGAGCAGTCCGCGCCAGGCGCGCAGCACCGGCCCCGCGCCGATCTTCTCGCCGCGCGCGAGCGCCGAGCGGAACATCGCGAAGTTGAGCGAGATCCGGTCGATGCCGAGGCGGGGTGCGGCCTGGAGCGCCGCCACGATGAGGAGTTCGTTCATACCGGGGTCGGCGGCGCGGTCGCGGCGCATGAGGTCGAGCGACACGCCGTCCGTGCCCCACGGGACGAAGTGCAGGACGGCCTTCAGATCGCCGTACGGGCCGGGCGGATCGTCGGCCTTGTGCGCCGTGGCGATCAGACAGTCGCCGTCGGACGGGTCACCGATCCGGCCGAGCGCCATGGAGAAACCTCGCTCGGTGTCGGTGCCGCGCCAGTCCTCCGCCGCGCGCCGTATCCGCTCCAGTTCGCCTTCGCCGAGGTCACGGATGCGCCGTACCCGGGTCTCGTAGCCGGCGCGCTCGATGCGCTTGACCATCTGGCGCACGTTGCGCATCGCGCGCCCGGACAGGGAGAAATCCGCGACGTCCACCACCGCCTCGTCGCCGAGTTCGAGGGCGTCGAGGCCGGTCTCACGCGTCCACACCTCGCCGCCGGTCTCGGAGCAGCCCATGACGGCGGGTGTCCAGGAGTGTGCCCTGGCCTCGTCCATGAAGCGCTCGATCGCGCCGGGCCAGGCCTCCACGTCGCCGATGGGGTCACCGCTGGCGAGCATCACCCCGGAGACGACCCGGTAGGTGACCGCCGCCTTGCCGCTGGGCGAGAAGACGACCGCCTTGTCGCGGCGGAGCGCGAAGTGGCCGAGGGAGTCGCGGCCGCCGTGCCGGTCCAGGAGGCCGCGCAGCCGGGCCTCGTCGTCCTCCGTGAGGCGGGCGGCGGGGTGTTCGGGCCGGAAGGCGAGGTAGACGGTGGTGACGGCGGTGAGCCAGCCGAGCGCGCCCAGGGAGAAGGCGACGGTCCAGGACGTGGGCCCCGCGTAGTCGACGGGTCCCTCGAAGCCGATCAGGCCGTACAGGACGTGACTGAGGCGGTCGGCCAGGCTCGGGTCGCCGATCATGCGGTCCTCGTGGACGCTGACGATGACGAGTCCGAGGACGAGGGAACCGGCGCCCATGAGAACGAAGTTGGCGAGCGCGCGCCAGCGGCTGCGTGGATCGGGCAGCGCGGCGAACTCGTCGCGGTGGCGCAGCAGCGGCAGGAGCAGCGCGGCCGAGATGACGACGCCGATCACCGAGTGGCGGTACGCGAACTGCGCGGCGGCGCCCGCGGGCAGCAGCAGCACCGCGGCGCGCCATGCCCGGCGCTTGCGGCGCCGCAGCCCGTGGGCGAGCAGCAGCAGGAGCACGCCGGCGCTGAGCGACAGCGCCGCGGCGAAGGGCCCGAACGAGCCGGGCAGCACCTCGGCCAGGGCGTGCATACGGCTGTGACGGAAGCGCGGGAAGACGCCCGCGGCGACGTCCAGGAGACCCACGAGTGTGCAGGCCCTGGCGATCAGGGCGGGGACGGCCTCCGGGCTCGGACCGCGCAGTACGCGCCGCGTCCGGCCTGTGCGGCCTGGAACCCCACCCGACAATTCCCCATCTATCCTGACAGACATCGCATCCCGTGGTTCCGCGAGAGACCGTGAATCCGGCGCCATTCCGGCATCCGGCGACATTGCGCCCTCTAGGACGGTGTCTTGGGGAGACAGGTTCACTCCCTTCAGGAAAGCCGGTTCAAAAGGCAAGGAAAGTCCAGGGCAAGTGCTCGCCAATGGGCGGGACGGCCGGGACGGAAAGCGCAGGCGGAGCAGCCCATGGGTCTCACGAGCAACAAGGTGCTGGTACTGGTGGTCCTGCTCGCCGTGCTGCTCTTCGTCGGCACGGTGTGGTGGTGGCCGCGGCTCGCCAGGCGTACCTGGCGGTCCGTCAGCGGGCGTGTCGGGCTGCTGCTGGCGACCCAGGTGATGCTGTTCGCGTCGATCGGGCTGTCGGCCAACCAGGCGTTCGGGTTCTACGCCAGCTGGGCGGATCTTCTCGGCCGGGAGAGAGGCGAGGGCGTGGTCGTCGACCACGACGGCGCGAGCGGTCCGGGCGGCGGCCCCCTCCAGGTCGTGGACACCGAGCAGGTGGCCGTCTCGGGCGGGGCCCGGCCGCGGAGCGGCGGCCAGATCCAGAAGATCGACATCGTCGGCCGTACGACCCGCATCGCCACACCGGCGTACGTGTATCTGCCGCCGGAGTACTTCCAGCCGCGGTACCGGACCCGTACGTTCCCGGCGGTGACCGTGCTGACGGGCTATCCCGGCACGGCCCGGGCACTCATCAAGGCCCTGCATTTCCCGCAGACGGAGAATCGTTTGGTCAGGAGCGGCAGGAGCCAGCCGATGGTCCTGGTGATGCTGCGGCCGACCGTCGCTCCGCCGCGGGACACCGAGTGCGTGGACGTCCCCGGCGGCCCGCAGACGGAGTCCTTCTTCGCCAAGGACCTCCCCGACGCCGTGTCGGCCCATTACCGGGTGGGCCCGAAGCCCCGGAGCTGGGGCATCATCGGCGACTCGACGGGCGGGTACTGCGCGCTCAAACTCGCCGTCCACCACCCCGGGACGTACGCGGCCGGCGCCGGCCTGTCGCCGTACTACAAGGCGCCGGTCGACCGCACGACGGGCGACCTCTTCCGGGGCGACAAGGCCTTGCGCGACAGCGCCGATCTGCGCTGGTACCTGAGGAACAAGCCCGCCCCGGACACCTCGCTCCTCGTCACCAGCAGCAAGGTGGGCGAATCCAACTACAGGGCCACGCTCGACTTCATAGAGCTGGTGAAATCGAAGAAGCCCACCAGGATCTCGTCGATCATCCTCGACAGGGGCGGCCACAACTTCAACACCTGGCGGCGGGAGATTCCGGGTGCCCTTCAGTGGCTCAGCGGACGCCTGAGCGACCGCTGACGCGTGCCGCGCCGGGGTCGCGCGGCCCGGACGCCGTACGGTCCCGCGCGGTCCGCGGCGTGCCCCGCCGGGCCGTGTCCGCCCCGCGGACGAATTGAGCTGTCCGGTACGGAGATAAGGCGCTCCCCGGGGGAATGCCGCACCCGAAGATGACGATTCGGAAACCGTTCGGAGGCGGCGGAATTGACCGGGGAGCCGGTGCGATCGGGGGCGTGACGGGCTTTGTGGGACAAGCGGTGTGCCCTGTAGGCGCTTGGTACAGGACAAAGCCTCCGGGAAGACTGTGTTTTTACCGTGCGGGGCACCAAGATTCGCCTACGCGCGGTAAGTTTCTGGCCATGCCACGTGGACGCCACCGCCATTCCCCGCCCTTGCACAGGGTGCTGCCTTCTTCGGCGATCGCCGGCGTGTCGCTCGTCTGCGCCATAGGACCCTGGCTGTTCACGGACGCGTTCGCGCTCCGTGTCCTGGCCGCGGGTGCCGCGGCGACGGCGGTCGTCAGCGCGGTCGTCCTGCGCCAATGGGACACCGCGGCGGGCAAACGCGTCGCGGACCTCACGCGCGCGCGTGCGAGCGACGAGTGGCGTTATGAGGAACGCGTCGCCGAGCTGGAGACGGACCTCGAGGAGTCGCGCGAACTGCGCGCCAAGCTGGAGCAGAAGCTGCGCGCCAAGCGCACCGAGCTGGCCGGCCTGCGCAACGAGCACGCGGCGCTGCTGCGGCGGTACGCCACGGCCGAGACGGAGCGGGCCACCGCCCTGGAGGGGCGCCGGCAGCTCGCCATAGAGGCTTCGGTACCGGCCCGTGCCCTGCCGGCCGCGCGGACGGCTCCGGACGAGGCCGGGATCGAGGACCCCTCCGGCACGCCGGAGTCCCACGACACGGACCTCACGGACCCCATGGACTCCGTGGACTCCTTCGAAGCGCCCGAGGCGGGCGAGACGGACGAGACGCCCGGAGGACCGGACGCGTCCGAGGAGTCCGAGGAGTCCGGAGAGACCGCACGGTCCGAGGGTTCCGGGGACGGGGTGTCCGCGCCCGCGAGCGGGGTGGATGCCATCGAGGCCTTCATGGCGCCGGACGAGGACACGGTCGTCCCGGACGCGGAGGACGACGAGGACGCGAGGGCGGAGGCCGGAGGCGGGACCGGGACCGACGAGTCCCCCGAGGTCTTCTCCCCGGCCGGGTCGTCGCTCTTCCTGCGGGCCGGAGCGTCGTCGAGCCGGGTCGCGGGCGACGGCCGGGAGGCCGAGGGCGCCGAGGCCCGGACGGCCTCGACGTCCGTGGCCCTCGCGCTGCCGGACACGGACCCCGGCACCGACCCGGTCCAGGCCCCCGACGCCCGCTCGTCGACGGCCAGGTCCCTGAACGACGTGCCCGCGCCGGGCGGGTCCGCGCTGGACGCGGCCGTCAGGAGGGACGCGGCGGCCAAGCAGCGCGCGGCGCTGCGGAAGGGCGCGGCCGCCACGAAGGACCTGGTCGCGACCAGGGACCCGGCGGCCGAGCGGGACGCGGTCACGCACGGCGCGGCCGCCCCGCACAGAGCTCCGGCCACCGAGACGGGTCCGTCCGCGGATTCCGTCGCGGAGGCGGGTGGGGCGCAGGGGAAGCCCGAGGCGGCCCGCGAGCACCAGCGCGCGGCCGCCGAGGCAGGGTCTCCGACCGCCGTCACATCCGAGACGTCCCGCCGGGCCGTGACGGCACCGCCGGCGCGGGCGGCGCTTCCGCCCGCCAAGCCGGCCCAGCGCTCGGGGCACTTCACCGTGCCGACCGCGGTGGCCGTCGTCCCGCACGCCGCGCCCGTGCGGCGTCCCTCGGTCGAGGGAGGGTTCGACTTCTTCGGTACGCAGGCGGAGCAGTCCGACGCCGCCGCGATGGAGGCCGTGCAGAACGAGGACCTCGCCGACGTGGTCGGCCAGGAGGCGCTCGCCGTGCACAAGGCCGAGTCCGAGTCCGGGTTCAAGCCCGCGGGCGAGGCCACGGACGGTGCCGACCGCCAGGTCATCGACCTGACCGAGCACGACGAGACCGAGCACATCGACATGACCGGGCTGCGGAGCGCGGCTTCCTGAGCCGCACGCTCCCGCCGGGCAGGCGTGACGAAGTGAGGGCAGTGGCGTGACGCCACTGCCCTCACCCGTTTCCACTGCCCTCACCCGTGTCCCGCTCCCTCACCCGTCCCCGCTTCCTCGGCGGAGGCCCGCGTCACCCGGCCCGTCCCCACCGGACGTCCGCGGCACCCGCGCCGGCCCCGCCCCGGCGGTCCTCAGGCCATCCACCGGTCCGGCCGGGCCTCCCGCCGTCCCGTGCGGGACCGGTCCGCCTGTGCCTGGAGGAGCTCCGCCGCCTCGGCGGCATCCCGCAGCCGCGCGGTGACCGTCCTGCCGGCACCGGCGTCGATGTGGACGTCGGCGAGCCCCTTGAAGCGCTCCCAGGGCCCCTGGGTCAGCCGGACGCTCTGCGCCTTGGCGTGCGGGACGAGGAAGAGGCGGCGCCGCAACAGCCCGCGGCGCGCGGCGAACACGGTGCCGGTGACGGCGAGTCCGTACCCGCGCCACCAGAACGGCACGCACCAGCCGGCCCGCCGCGGCGGCCGGTCCAGCGACGCGGGAACGGTCACACCGGGCAGTACGGCGGCGATCACGGCCTCGGCGACCTCGCGCGGAGCGACGGGCACGAGGACCGAGTTCGAGGACCCGGCCACGTCCAGCTCGACCCGCACCCATCTGCCGCGCCACAACAGGGGTTCGACGATCCGTACGGTCTGCACGCGTCCGGGCGGCACCGTCTCGTGCGTCCGGTCCAGGAGCCCGTGATCGATGCGCAGGCCGTCGGGCGACTCGCCCACCGTCCAGTCGTACTCACCGACGAACCGCCCGACGCTGCTCGCGCCCGCCGCGCCGAGCAGGGGCAGTCCGGTCGCGAGGACCGTCCAGACGCTGTGCGTGGCGAACCACAGCAGCGTGGGCACGACGAACGCGGCGACCAGGGAGGCCCAGGTGGCACCGGTGAGCAGCAGGGAGGCGGCGAGGACGCCGGGCGGGACGTGCAGCAGCAGCCGGACCGGTGCCTCGCCGACCTCGTGGGCGGACTCGGGCGCGAACCCGGCCGCCCGGGCGAGGAGTTCGGCACGCAGCCTGCGGGCCTCGCCCTCGCCCAGATAGGCCAGCTCGTCCTTCTTGTCGGTCCCGACGACATCGAGCTTCAGTTTGGCGACGCCCGCGACGCGGGCCAGCAGCGGCTGGGTGATGTCGACGGCCTGGAGCCGTTCGAGCCGGATGTGCGCGGTGCGGCGGAACAACAGGCCGGTGCGGATGCGCAGTTCGGTGTCGGTCACCGCGAAATGCGTGAACCACCAGCTCATGAAGCCGTAGAGGGCGGCGCCCGGGACGATCACGGCGAGCCCCAGGAGCAGCACGGTCGTCGTGAGCCGGGCGAGCTGTTCCTGTGCCTGGCCCGGGTCGTGGACGGCCCAGCCCGCGAGGACGGCCACCGGCGCCCAGGCCCGCCGGAACGGGGTCACGGGGTGCAACCGCCGCTCGGACAGCGGCTTCAGCGGCTTCAGCGGATTCTCCTCCGGTACGGATCCCTCGGCGTCCGGCACGGCCGTCGCGCCGGGGAGGGCGCCGGGCGCGGGCGCGGCGGACGGGTGCCCCGAGGAGTCCGGGGAGGCCGTGCTCACAGGCCGGCCGATCGTGCCTCGCCCAGTTCGGTCAGCCGGTCCCGCAGCCGTTCGGCCTCGGCCGGGTCGAGACCCGGGATGCACGCGTCGGTGGCCGCGGCGGCCGTGTGGAGCTGCACGCTGGCGAGCCCGAAGTGACGTTCCAGCGGCCCGGAGGTCACCTCGACGAGCTGCATGCGCCCGTACGGCACCACGGTCTCCTCACGCCACAGCACCCCCCGGCTGATCAGCAGGTCGTCCGCGCGCTCCGCGTACCGCCAGGAGCGCCAGTTGCGCCCCAGCATGCGCCAGCCCCACGCGATCAGGGCGAGCGGCAGCAGGGCGAACGCCGCCCAGCCCGGACCGGCGAACAGGGCGAGGAGCAGCCCGACGGCGATCGTCAGGAGCCCCAGCCACACCACCAGCAACAGCCGTCGCATACGCAGCAGCCCCGGAGGCAGTCCGGCCCAGACCGGCTCCTCCGGGGCGCTCTCCTCGGTCCGCGCGCTCCCCGTCTCCATGCGGCAAGCGTACGTACGAGAGACTGTGGCCATGACTCCCACGACGGAGACCATGGTCGGCATCGGCGGCGCCGCCGAGAGCACCGACATGGTGCTCAACATCGGCCCCCAGCACCCCTCGACCCATGGCGTGCTGCGCCTGCGGCTCGTACTCGACGGTGAGCGGATCCAGCACGCGGAGCCGGTCATCGGCTATATGCACCGCGGCGCCGAGAAGCTCTTCGAGGCGCGCGACTACCGCCAGATCATCATGCTCGCCAACCGCCACGACTGGCTGTCGGCCTTCTCGAACGAGCTGGGCGTCGTCCTCGCCGTGGAGCGGATGCTCGGCATGGAGGTCCCCCCGCGCGCGGTGTGGACACGCACGCTGCTCGCGGAACTCAACCGGGTCCTCAACCACCTGATGTTCCTCGGCTCCTATCCCCTGGAGCTGGGCGGGATCACCCCGATCTTCTACGCCTTCACGGAGCGCGAGGAGCTCCAGCACGTCATGGAGGAGATCTCCGGCGGGCGCATGCACTACATGTTCAACCGCGTCGGCGGTCTCAAGGAGGACCTTCCGGCCGGATGGGCCGCCCGCGCGCGTGCCTGCGTCGCCGCGCTGCGCGCGCGGATGGGCGTGTACGACGACCTGGTGCTCGGCAACGAGATCTTCCGGGGGCGTACGCGCGACGTGGGCGTCCTCTCTCCGGAGGCCGTGCACGCGTACGGCGTGAGCGGTCCCATCGCGCGGGCCTCCGGCGTCGACTTCGACCTGCGCCGCGACGAGCCCTACCTCGCGTACGGGGAGCTCCAGGACACCCTGAAGATCGTCACGCGCGAGGAGGGCGACTGCCTGGCCCGCTTCGAGTGTCTCCTGGAGCAGACGCACAACTCCCTGGACCTCGCGGACGCCTGTCTCGACCGGCTGGCCGAGCTGGCGCCCGGCCCGGTCAACCAGCGTCTGCCGAAGGTCCTGAAGGCGCCCGAGGGACACACGTACGCCTGGACCGAGAACCCCCTCGGCATCAACGGCTACTACCTCGTCAGCAAGGGCGAGAAGACCCCGTACCGGCTGAAGCTGCGCTCCGCCTCCTTCAACAACATCCAGGCGCTCACCGAACTGCTGCCCGGGACGCTGGTCGCCGACATGGTGGCGATCCTGGGGTCACTGTTCTTCGTGGTCGGAGACATCGACAAGTAGCGCTTCACGCAGGACGGCGTCGGCGTCGGCTTCGGCGTCGGGGGAGTCCCGGGGCCCGTCGGGGAAGCCGACGGGCTGGAGCAGCCAGCCGAAGTCGCCCAGCCCGCCCGGCGCGGTGAGTTCCGCCGCCTGCCCGGCACCCGCGAGGGCGCGCACGTAGGCCGCCGGGTCCGTCGTCGCCAGGGCGAGCGGGGGGCGGGCGCCGCTCACGCCCAGCGCGCGCAGTGCCGCGCGCTGGGTCACCACGCGGCCCCCGGGCAGCGCGCACGCGTCGAGCGCCACATGCGCGGTGATGTCGCACGAGCCGTCCGGTACCGGCGCCGTCTCGCGTCCCTCCCGGAAGCCGGTGAGTGTCCCGAAGGGCGGCCGCCCGCCCGCGACGTGCGCGTAGTCGACGGCGACGGCGAGGCCCCGGTCGAGCGTGGCCACGGCGGAGGCCCAGGCGAGGTCCCGGGGGAGCCCGATCTCGGCACGGGCTCCCCCGACGGGCGCGAGGGGCGCTTCGGGAGAGCCGTCCGCCCCCGGTGTTCGGGGTGCTTCCTGTGCGGATCCGGGGTCCGGCCGCGCTCCCGGTGCGGGCCGGTCGCCGGCCGGCGGCCACCACCAGGTCCGCAGCCACCGGGCGTCCTCCCCGGTGACGGGCTCCCCGAGACGTTCGGTTCCGTCGCCGCGGACGAGGACCCGTCGCGGCACCCGGTCCGGGCCGGCCTCGGCGACGTCCACGGGCACGTTGTCCAGCCACTCGTTGGCGAACAGCAGCCCGGTGATCCCGCGCGGCGGCTCGGTGAGCCACGAGATCCGCCGGTCGAGGCCGGCCGGCCTCTCCGCCCGCTCGACGGCGTACCCGCGCACACGGCCGGCCACGTCGGCGGGGAGAGCGGCGAGGACCCCGGTCACCAGCTCGCCGCGGCCGGCGGCCATGTCGACGAAGGCCAGCGGATCCGGGTGGCCGAGGGCCGCGTCGAGGCGGCACAGCAGGCGCGCCACGGCCCCCGCGAACAGCGGGGAGGCGTGCACCGAGGTCCGGAAATGCCCGGCCGGTCCCTCGGGCCGGCGATAGAAGCCCCCCGGGCCGTACAGCGCCGTTTCCGTCGCCTCGCGCCACCCACGCCACTCACCCGCCGCCGCACGTTCCACGGGGCCAGGCTAAGGGCCGTCATGCCGTTCCGGGCCGGGCCGTCCGGTCCGGATCGGTGCGGAAGGCACCTTTTGAGCGTCCCGGAGGGAGGGGCATCCACCTTGGGGAGTACGAGGGGCGGCCCCGGATCGGTCCTCCGGTTGACCCGGGCACACCGCGCGCCTCCCTACTCTGGGTTACGTGCAGCGCCTCTATGACCTTCTCCGCAGGTACCCGACATGGGTCGACAGCTTCTGGGCCGTCGCCCTGCTCGGGATCTCCCTGGTGAGCATCAGCAATGGCGACGGCGCCGCGGAGGGGCCGCCGTCGACCGCCACAGTGCTCCCGATCGCCGTCGCGCTGAGCGCGGTCGTCGCGCTGCGCCGCCGCATGCCGGAGAAGATGCTGGTCCTGGCCGTGGCGGCGGGCCTCGCACAACTGGTCCTGGACGTCCCGTCGGCGCCCGAGGACTTCGCGATGCTGGTGATCATCTACACGGTCGCCGCGGACGGTGCCCGCTGGGCCTCCCGGCTCGCGCTGATCGGCGGCCTGTGCGCGGGCACGCTCGCGCAGCTCCGCTGGCCCACCGAGGCCAGCGGGCCGGGCGGTGTCTTCATAGCGATCTTCCAGACCGTCCCGTTCGCGCTCGCCTGGGTGCTCGGCGACTCGATCCGCACCCGCCGCGCCTACCTCGCGCAGCTGGAGGAGCGGGCCGCCCGTCTGGAGAAGGAGCGCGAGGCGCAGGCCAAGGTCGCGGTCGCCGCCGAGCGCGCCCGGATCGCGCGCGAGCTGCACGACGTCGTCGCGCACAACGTCTCGGTGATGGTGGTTCAGGCCGACGGCGCCGCGTACGTCATGGACACGGCCCCCGACCAGGCCAGGAAGGCGCTGGAGACCATCTCGGGGACCGGCAGGCAGGCCCTCGCCGAGATGCGCCGGCTGCTCGGCGTGCTGCGCACCGGCGAGCACCAGGAGGGCGGCGAGTACGTTCCGCAGCCCGATGTCGAGCAGCTCGACGACCTCATCGAGCAGTGCCGCACCTCGGGCCTGCCCGTCGACTTCAAGGTGGAGGGCACCCCGCGCCCGCTGCCCAGCGGCGTGGAGCTCACGGCGTACCGCATCGTCCAGGAGGCGCTGACCAACACCCGCAAGCACGGAGGCCCGAACGCGGGCGCCAGCGTCCGTCTGGTGTACTTCGACGACGGCCTCGGCCTGCTCGTCGAGGACGACGGCAAGGGCGCCCCCCACGAGCTGTACGAGGAGGGCGGCGCCGACGGGCAGGGCCACGGCCTGATCGGCATGCGGGAGCGCGTCGGCATGGTCGGCGGCACCCTGGACGCGGGGCCGCGGCCCGGCGGGGGTTTCCGCATCAGCGCCCTGCTGCCGCTCAAAGCGGCCCACTGACACCTGTACACACCGGTCCCGACGACCGGCCCCGACGAAGTGAAAGGCCCCCGATGGCGATCCGCGTGATGCTCGTCGACGACCAGGTGCTGCTGCGCACCGGCTTCCGGATGGTGCTCGCCGCCCAGCCGGACATGGAGGTCGTGGCCGAGGCGGGCGACGGCGTCGAGGCCCTGCAGGTGCTGAGCGCCACCGAGGTCGACGTGGTCCTGATGGACGTACGCATGCCGAAGCTCGACGGTGTGGAGACCACCCGCCGCATCTGCTCGGACCCGAACCCGCCGAAGGTCCTGATCCTCACCACCTTCGACCTCGACGAGTACGCGTTCTCCGGTCTGAAGGCGGGCGCCTCCGGCTTCATGCTCAAGGACGTGCCCCCGGGGGAGCTGCTCGCCGCCATCCGTTCCGTGCACAGCGGCGACGCCGTGGTCGCGCCGTCCACCACCCGGCGCCTGCTCGACCGGTTCGCGCCGCTGCTGCCCAACGCCGGCAAGGAGCCCCGGCACAAGGGTCTGGAGCGGCTCACCGAGCGCGAGCGCGAGGTCATGATCCTGGTCGCGCAGGGCCTGTCCAACGGGGAGATCGCGGCCCGTCTCGTCCTCTCGGAGGCCACCGTGAAGACCCACGTCGGGCGCATCCTCACCAAGCTCGGCCTGCGCGACCGGGTCCAGGTGGTCGTCCTCGCCTACGAGACGGGGCTCGTCCGGGCGGGCGGGCTCGGCTGACGCCGAAGGCACACCCCGCGGCCGGTGCCGTACGAGCGGCTGCCGGGGCGGGGCGCGGTTTCCCGGTGGCGCCGGCCTTCGCGTGACCGGGACGTGACCGGCGCGCACTAGGGTCGGCGCATGCTCCTGTGGATCAACGGGCCCTTCGGGGGCGGCAAGACACAGACCGCACACGAGATCCAGCGCAGGCTGCCGGGCGGCGTCATCTGCGATCCGGAACACGCCGGTTTCGGCCTGCGCCGCATGCTTCCGCCCGAACTACGCGGCGATTTCCAGGACTTGGTGTCCTGGCGGCAGGGCGTGGTCGAGGTGCTCGACCTCGCGCTCCGCGAACGGGACGGTGTGGTCATCGCCCCCATGACGGTCACGAACCCCGTGCACTTCGCGGAGACGGTCGGGCGGCTGCGTGAACTGGGCCACGACGTAAGGCACTTCACCTTGCTGGCCGAGCGCGAGACCGTCCTTCGGCGGCTGCGTGAACGCGGCTTCGGGCACTTTGTGGGCCACGTCGCCGGGAAAGACACCCCGCTGCGGCGCGAGAGCTGGGCCGTGGGGCAGCTCGACCACTGTCTGGAGCGGCTGCGCGAGCCGGAGTTCGCCGAGCATCTGTGGACCGACGAGACGTCGGTCGCCAGGACCGCCGACCGCATAGCGGTCCTCGCCGGGCTGACCCTCACGCCGAACCGCGACGGTGCCCTGCGCGGACGCCTGCGGCGGGCACGGACGAGCGCGCGCCACATCCGCTTCGACTGACCCGCCCAGGGCTTCGGCCCGAGTCGGCCGCGGATTTCCGCCCCCTCCGCCCCTACCCGTCCCACCCTGGGGCTCCGCCCCAGCCCCGCTCCTCAAACGCCGGAGGGGCTGGATCTTCCCGGCCGGAGCTGAAACTGCTGCCCCGCCGGGACTGAATCGTTCTGGACGGACACACCCGCAGCCGGGATCCGACGCGAGGGGCCGTGCCGGTACATCGATGCCCGTCGCCACCGACGCCCACCCCTCACCCAACGGCGACGGGCTGATGCACCGGCACGGCCCCGACCCACCCACCAGCCGGGCCGCTCATGGGCTCAGCGCAGGATCCCCTCCAGGAAGTCGCTGCCCAGCCGGGCCACCACGCCGACGTCGAGCTGGTGCAGCACATAGCGGCCGCGCCGCCGGGTGGTGATCAGACCCGCCTTCTTGAGCACGCTCAGGTGCCGGGATATCTCCGGCGCGGTCATCCCGTGCACCTGGGCGAGCTCGCCGGTGGTGTACGCGCTGCGTGCCAGATGGCGGCAGATGCGCATCCGGACCGGGTGGGACAGGGCGGTCATCCGCAGGGTCAGCTGCTCGACGGAGGGCGGGGCGGTGAGCTCGGGGGAGCTGACGGGGTAGTGCAGCACCGGCTGCCACCGATAGCGGTGCAGCACCATCAGGTGCGGACGGCCGAGGCTGGTGGGGACCAGCAGCAGACCGCCGTCCGCCGTGACCATCGTGCTCCCCTCGGTCAGCTTGTCGACGGTGATGATCCGAGCCGTCTCGTCCAGGGACAGGGCGGAGGAGACGGAGGCCAGCGCCTCGGGCAGGCCCTTGTGCCGGAGCAGATCCGTCTTGTGACGGGCCTCCGCGGCCAGCGGGTGGCGCAGCCGGGACCAGGTCTCGGCGAAGAAGGCCTCGTCGCAGTCCTCCAGGAACTGCCGCAGCCAGGCCCGCACCCCCGGCGGATCCACCAGCAGCCGCTCGGTGAACCGCGTCTGCTGCGGCCCGCGCGAGGCGGCCAGATCGACGGCACGCCGCTGCACCTCGGGATCGGAGAGGGCGTGCGGCCCCTCGGAGCCGTACGCGAGCGCGCAGGTGAACTCCAGGGCCGCGTCCACGAACTGCTCGTCGGTGAGCTTGTCCAGCAGGTCCAGGTCCTCGGCGAGCGTCGCGCCCGGCACCGAGGCCCCGCCCGGGATGCCCGCGCACGGCAGGAACAGGTCCGAGAACGTCGTACGCCACAGGAAGTCCGCCTCGCACATCCGGTCCGCGAGATGGGGATCGAGTCCGGCGGTCACCCCCGTCGCCCAGCCCTGGAGCCCGGGGTGGTGCCCCGGCTCCGCCAGCGCGTGCAGCGCCATCCCCAGCTCGGCCAGCGGCGACGGCACGACGGCGACCCGCTCCGGCCGCAGGCCGCGGATGTCGATGTGCACGCTCATGTCCCCATGGTGCACCTCGCCGCCGACAGCGGCCGCCGCCGATTGACGACGGCCGTCAATCGAGGCGACAGCCGCTGTGATCAGGCGCAGCCTGGGACGACCGGGGCAGTTCGCGCGGGGCCTTCGGATCCCATCCCTCGTTCCCGAGAGGCGATCGGTCATGAGCATCACCCAGCAGTACCTCCTGGACAGCTACCGGGCCTCGCAGCACGGGGAGGCGGCTCCGCCGGCACCCGGCAGCCACGACCGGGAGGTCGCGCGGGAGCTGCGCGACTACCGGCGGTTCCGGGCCGTCGTGGCCGGGCATCCGGCCCGTGGCCGTCTGCGCGGGGCCCTGGGCCGGTGGCTGCACGGCGGACCCGGCCGGCCGGCCCGCTGAGACCCGCCCCGCCCGGACCCCACGCCGTGACCGCTCGGGCCTCCGTCCCACGAGGGACCGCGCGGACTCCTGTCCCACGCGGGACCGCGCGGGCTCCTGCCTTACGCGGGACCGCGCAGGCCCCCGTCCCACGAGGGACCGTGCGCGCCCCCGGACTACGAGGCGTTCCGGTCCGGCAGCCTCTCCACGAACGCCCGGACCGCCGCCTTCACGTCGTCCGCCGTCCACTCCAGACCCGGTCCGGCCACCGTGATCTCGGTGTACGCGAGTCCCGGGCCGCCCCGGTTCCAGCCCTGGGCGAACAGGCCCGTCCCCGTCTCCTCGACCTGCCGCAGCGCCGCGTCCCCGAGGACGTCCGGTTCGTACGGCAGCCAGACCTGGAACTGGTGGGTGTGCGGCTCCTCCGGGTGGACCCGGGCCCAGGGGACCCCGGCCTCGGTGAAGCCCTCGCGCAGCGCGCCGGCCACCACGCGCGCGTGGGCGACGTACTCCGGCAGCCGGGGCAGCTCCCGCTCCAGGCCGATCAGTGCCGACAGGACGGTCGGGAACTGCTGGATGATCATGCCGCCGTACCGGTGCCGCCAGGTCTTCGCCTCGTCCACGAGCGTCTTCGGCCCCGCGACGGCGGCACCGCCGAAACCGCCGAGCGACTTGTAGAACGAGACGTACACGCTGTCCGCGAGGCCGGCGATCTCCTCCAGGGGGCGGCCGAAGTGCGGGGCGCACTCCCACAGCCGGGCCCCGTCGATGTGGACGACCGCGTCACGCTCCCGGGCCGCCTCCACGACCTCGGTGAGCTCCTCCCAGGTGGGCAGGACGAACCCGGCGTCCCGGAGCGGCAGTTCCAGCAGCAGCGCGCCGAACGGCTCGGGGAAGTCCCGCACCTCCTCGGCGGTCGGCAGCCGGGGCTCGTTCGTCACACGGACCGGGCGAAGGCCGCTGACCTGGCTGAACGCCTGCCGTTCATGGACTTCGGGGTGACTGAGCCCGTGCAGGGCCACGGTCGCGTTCCCGGTCCGGCCCGCCCAGCAGCGCAGCACGACCTGCTGGGCCATGGTCCCGGTCGGGAAGAACACCGCCGCCTCCGTGCCCAGCAGTTCGGCGACCCGCTCCTCCAGGGTCTCGACGAGGCCGCCGCCGTACATGTCGACCCGCCCGTCGAGGTCGCACACGTCACCGGCGCCCTCGTTCAGCCAGGCCAGGCGCTCGCGGAGCGACAACTGGTAGCCGGGCCGCCACAGCACCCGCCCGGCCGCCTTCCAGGCGACCGCGCGCCGCTCGAACCGCTCCTCGGGAGACAGCCCCGCCGTCCCCTCCCCTCCCCGCCCCGCGGGCTCCGTACCGACCCGCTCCGCGGGTTCCCCACCGTTTCGTGCCGCCGTATCGCTCATCCCAGGATCATGTCCCGGGCGGGCCCGGCCGGGCACCTCGAATTCCACACCCCGGTGACCTGTGGATATCCCGTTCACCCGGCCAGGGCCCTCACCGGTGTCGCGGCGCGCGGAAACCCACAGCCTGTGGACGGCCGGACTCCCGTCGGACCAATCGCGTTAACATGACGAGAAATCGTCCGGTACCCCGAGCGGACTGGAACGGAAGGCCGCCGTCGCGTGAGTACGTATCCCCAGCCAGAGCCCAAGGACCGCCCCGCGCGGCTGACCGTCGGCGTCGTCGGCGCCGGCCGGGTCGGACCCGCGCTCGCCGCCGCGCTCCAGCTCGCCGGACACCGCCCGGTGGCCGTCTCCGGCGTCTCCGACGCCTCCAGGCGGCGTGCCGCGCAGCTCCTGCCCGACGTTCCGCTGGTGTCCCCGGCCGAGGTCCTGGAGCGCGCCGACCTCGTGCTGCTGACGGTCCCCGACGACGCGCTCCCCGGGCTCGTCGAAGGACTCGCCGAGACGGGCGCCGTCCGGCCCGGACAGCTCCTGGTGCACACCTCCGGGCGGTACGGCGCGCGCGTGCTCGACCCGGCCCTCCGGGCGGGCGCCCTGCCGCTCGCCCTGCACCCCGCGATGACGTTCACGGGCACCGCCGTGGACGTCCAGCGGCTCGCCGGATGCTCCTTCGGGGTCACCGCCCCCGAGCAGCTCCGGCTGGCCGCCGAGGCCCTCGTGATCGAGATGGGCGGCGAGCCCGAGTGGATCGCCGAGGAGTCCCGGCCGCTCTACCACGCGGCCCTCGCGCTCGGAGCCAACCACCTGGTGACCCTGGTCGCCGAGTCGATGGAACTGCTGCGCACCGCCGGTGTCGCGGCCCCCGACCGCATGCTCGGCCCGCTCCTCGGCGCCGCCCTGGACAACGCGCTCAGGTCGGGCGACGCGGCCCTGACCGGACCCGTCGCGCGCGGGGACGCGGGCACGGTCGCCGCGCACGTCGCCGAACTGCGCCGGCACGCCCCGGGGACCGTCGCCGGCTATCTGGCGATGGCCCGCGCGACCGCCGACCGCGCGCTCGCCCACGGACTGCTCAAGCCGGAACTCGCCGAGGACCTCCTGGGGGTACTCGCCGCCGGGACGGACGCGACCCAGGGGACCGAGGGAGACACCCGATGACCACCGCCCTGCTGCGCACCGCCGGCGAACTGTCCGCGCGGGCCCGGACCGGCCGCAGAGCCGTCGTGATGACCATGGGCGCCCTCCACGAGGGCCACGCCACCTTGATCCGCACCGCCCGCGAGGTCGCGGGAGACGCGGGCGAGGTGGTCGTCACCGTCTTCGTCAACCCCCTCCAGTTCGGGCAGGGCGAGGACCTCGACCGCTACCCGCGCACCCTCGACGCCGACCTGAAGATCGCCGAACAGGCGGGCGCGGACGTCGTGTTCGCGCCCTCCGTCGACGAGGTCTATCCCGGTGGCGAGCCCCAGGTCCGGATCTCCGCGGGACCGATGGGCGAGCGCCTGGAGGGCTCCGTGCGGCCCGGTCACTTCGACGGCATGCTCACCGTCGTCGCCAAACTGCTGCACCTGACCCGGCCCGACGTGGCCCTGTTCGGCCAGAAGGACGCCCAGCAGCTCGCCCTGATCCGGCGCATGGCACGCGACCTGAACTTCGGCGTGGAGATCACCGGCGTCCCCACCGTGCGCGAGGAGGACGGACTCGCCCTCTCCAGCCGCAACCGCTTCCTCTCGGCCGAGGAGCGGCGCACCGCGCTCGCCCTCTCCCAGGCACTGTTCGCGGGCCGTGACCGGCACGCCGCCCAGGAGGCGCTGCGCGCGCGGGCGCTGGAGGTGCCCGCCACGCGCGAGCGTGCCGAGGCCCTCAGCGCCCTGGGCGAGTCCCGGGCCGCCGCCGACGCGCACGCCGTCGCCAAGGCCGTCCCCGGATGGCCCGGCGGGGTCCGCTCGGCCGCCCGGCTGGTCCTCGACGAGGCCGCCCGTCTGCGGCCGCCGCTGGCCCTGGACTATCTCGCACTCGTCGACCCCGACGACTTCACGGAGATCCCGGACGACTTCACCGGCGAGGCGGTCCTCGCCGTCGCCGCCCGGGTCGGCACGACCCGGCTGATCGACAACATTCCCCTCACCTTCGGAGCCGCCTCGTGACCGGCAAAGGCACAGGTTCAGACACCGCCACTGGCACCGGTATACGCCTGCACGCGCCCGCCCCGGGCTGGGCCCTGACCGCGGACGTCGTCGTCGTCGGCTCCGGCGTGGCCGGGCTCACCGCGGCCCTGCGCTGCGAGGCCGCGGGGCTGCGGACCGTCGTCGTCACCAAGGCCCGCCTGGACGACGGCTCCACGCGCTGGGCGCAGGGCGGCATAGCCGCCGCCCTCGGCGAGGGCGACACCCCCGAACAGCACCTCGACGACACCCTCGTCGCGGGCGCGGGCCTGTGCGACGAGGAGGCCGTCCGCATCCTCGTCACCGAGGGCCCCGACGCGGTGCGCCGGCTCATCGCGACCGGCGCCCACTTCGACGAGTCCTCCGAGGGCCGCCTCGAACTCACCCGCGAGGGCGGCCACCACCGCCGCCGCATCGCGCACGCCGGCGGCGACGCGACGGGCGCCGAGATCTCCCGGGCCCTCGTCGAGGCGGTCCGCGCGCGCGGCCTGCGCACGGTCGAGAACGCGCTCGTCCTGGACCTCCTGACGGACGCCGGGGGCCGCACCGCGGGCGTGACCCTGCACGTCATGGGAGAGGGCCAGCACGACGGTGTCGGCGCCGTCCACGCCCCCGCCGTGGTCCTCGCGACCGGCGGCATGGGCCAGGTCTACTCCGCGACCACCAACCCGTCCGTCTCCACGGGCGACGGCGTGGCCCTCGCCCTGCGCGCGGGCGCCGAGGTCTCCGACCTCGAGTTCGTCCAGTTCCACCCGACCGTGCTCTTCCTCGGCGCCGACGCGGAGGGCCAGCAGCCGCTGGTCTCCGAGGCGGTACGGGGCGAGGGCGCCCACCTGGTCGACGCGGACGGCGTGCGCTTCATGGTCGGCCAGCACGAGCTGGCCGAACTGGCCCCCCGGGACATCGTCGCCAAGGGCATCATGCGCCGCATGCAGGAGCAGGACGCCGAGCACATGTTCCTCGACGCCCGGCACTTCGGCGCCGCCATGTGGGAGCACCGCTTCCCCACGATCCTCGCCGCCTGCCGCGCCAACGGCATCGACCCGGTGACCGAGCCCGTCCCGGTCGCCCCGGCCGCCCACTACGCCTCCGGCGGCGTACGCACCGACGCCCGGGGCCGCACCACGGTCCCCGGTCTGTACGCGTGCGGAGAGGTCGCCTGCACGGGTGTCCACGGCGCCAACCGGCTCGCCTCCAACTCCCTGCTGGAGGGCCTCGTCTACGCGGAGCGGATCGCCGCCGACATCGCGGCGAGCCACGCCGAGGACGGTCTGCACGCGCGCGTGCCCCAGCCGGTCCCGCACCCCGAGACGCCCGCGCACCCGCTGCTCGCCCCCGAGACCCGCTTCGCGATCCAGCGGATCATGACGGGCGGCGCCGGTGTGCTGCGCTCCGCCGAGTCCCTCGCGACCGCGGCCGAGCAGCTCCAGCGCCTGCACACCGACGCGCGGGACGCCCTGGACGAGGACGGCAAGACCTCCGAGCCGGGCGTCGACACCTGGGAGGCCACCAACCTGCTGTGCGTGGCCCGTGTCCTGGTCGCCGCCGCCCTGCTGCGCGAGGAGACCCGGGGCTGCCACTGGCGGGAGGACCACGCCGACCGCGACGACGAACAGTGGCGCCGTCACATCGTCGTACGGCTGAATCCCGACCGGACGCTCGCCGTCGGCACCACCGATACCGCAGACTTCCCCCCGACATCCCGGCAGCCCCACCCGGCGCCCCCGTCCCTTCCCCAGGAGCAGTGACCGAAGTGAGCACCCACGACCTTCCCCTCGCCGAGAGCGGCGGCTGCGGCGACGGCTGCGGCTGCGGCGCAGACATGGACGAGGCGTACATGGAGTGCGGCCTCGATCCCGCTCTGGCCCAGCTCCTCGCCGACGCCGGCCTCGACCCCCTGGAGGTCGAGGACATCGCGAACGTGGCGATCCAGGAGGACCTCGACCACGGCGTGGACGTGACGACGGTCGCGACCATCCCCGAGGACGCCGTCTCCACCGCGGACTTCACCGCCCGGGACGCGGGCGTCGTCGCGGGCCTGCGCGTCGCCGAGGCCGTCCTGTCCGTGGTCTGCACGGACGAGTTCGAGGTCGAGCGGCACGTCGAGGACGGCGACAGCGTCGAGGCCGGCCAGAAGCTGCTGAGCGTCACCACGCGCACCCGCGACCTGCTGACGGCCGAACGCAGCGCCCTCAACCTCCTGTGCCGCCTGTCCGGCATCGCGACCGCCACGCGCGCGTGGGCAAACGCCCTGGAGGGCACCGAGGCGAGGGTGCGGGACACCCGCAAGACCACGCCGGGCCTGCGCTCCCTGGAGAAGTTCGCGGTGCGCTGCGGCGGCGGCGTCAACCACCGCATGTCGCTGTCCGACGCGGCACTGGTCAAGGACAACCACGTGGTCGCCGCCGGCGGCGTGGCCGAGGCCTTCAAGGCCGTACGGGAGATGTTCCCGGAGGTCCCCGTCGAGGTCGAGGTCGACACCCTGCACCAGCTCCGCGACGTCGTCGACGCGGGCGCCGACCTGATCCTGCTGGACAACTTCACGCCCGTCGAGTGCGAGGAGGCGGTCGCCCTCGTCGCGGGCCGTGCCCTGCTGGAGGCGTCCGGCCGGCTCACCCTCGCCAACGCCGGGGCCTACGCGAAGACGGGCGTCGACTTCCTCGCGGTGGGCGCGCTCACGCACTCCTCCCCGATCCTCGACATCGGCCTCGACCTGCGAGCGGCGGAGTAACCCCGGCCATGCTGCTGACCATCGACGTAGGCAACACCCATACGGTCCTCGGCCTCTTCGACGGGGAGGAGATCGTCGAGCACTGGCGGATCTCCACCGACTCGCGCCGCACCGCCGACGAACTCGCCGTGCTGCTCCAGGGCCTCATGGGCATGCACCCGCTGCTCGGCGAGGAACTCGGCGACGGCATCGACGGCATCGCGATCTGCGCGACCGTGCCGTCCGTGCTGCACGAGCTGCGCGAGGTGACGCGGCGCTACTACGGCGATGTCCCCGCCGTTCTCGTCGAACCCGGCGTCAAGACGGGCGTGCCGATCCTCACGGACAACCCCAAGGAGGTCGGCGCCGACCGGATCATCAACGCCGTGGCGGCCGTCGAGCTGTACGGGGGACCGGCGATCGTGGTCGACTTCGGCACCGCTACCACCTTCGACGCGGTCAGCGCCCGGGGCGAGTACGTCGGCGGCGTCATCGCCCCCGGCATCGAGATCTCCGTCGAGGCGCTCGGCGTCAAGGGCGCGCAGCTCCGCAAGATCGAGGTGGCCCGGCCGCGCGCGGTGATCGGCAAGAACACCGTCGAGGCGATGCAGTCCGGCATCATCTACGGGTTCGCCGGCCAGGTCGACGGGGTCGTGAACCGGATGGCGCGCGAGCTCGCCGACGACCCCGAGGACGTCACCGTCATCGCCACCGGCGGACTGGCTCCGATGGTCCTCGGAGAGTCCTCGGTGATCGACGAGCACGAGCCGTGGCTCACGCTGATCGGGCTGCGTCTGGTGTACGAGCGGAACGTCTCGCGCATGTGAACTCCGCCCGCGTGACGCGGGCAGCCGGTACCGGAGGGGCCCCGCGTTCGCGGGGCCCCTCCGGCTTTGCTTCCGGGGCGGGCCGGCGGCCGGATTCCCTTCCGGAGGGGCGGCGGCCGGCTTTTGGAGGGATGGCGGCAGGGCGCTCTTCCGGAAGCCGGGACGCGATTCCGCTCTCGCCGGGACAGGACGCGCCATATTTCTTCCGCTATGCGGATTTTGTCTGATTAGCACGTATCGTCGGCCCATGCCCACGCCCTACGGATCCCACGGCGGCATGGCGTTCGGTGCGGAGGAGCTGCGTGTGCTCCGCCGTGCCCTCGCCCTCGCCCTGCACCCCAGCCCCGTCTCGGCCGAGGACGTCCAGGACTGCCTCCGCCTCGCCGAGTCCCTCGACGAGGCGGCCCACGAGGGGGCCAGGCTCCGGGCCTTCCTGCTGGCCGACCTCGCCCGCTACCGGGCCGCCCTGCCGGGCACCGTCACCGGCTACCTCCCCCTCCTGGAGGAGGCCCTCGCCTCCGGATACCGGCCGAACCCCGACGACCTCGCCGCGCTCCGCGCGCTGCGCGGCAACCCCGCCGCCGCGGCCCTCCTGGAGCGCTGCCGGGTCCTCGCCGAGCAGGACGTGCGGACCCGGCTCTCGGGGCGCGCGCTCGCCACGGTCCCGCAGTCCCGCACCCGTCTGCTGGCCCTGCCCGGCGGCCGCGCCGCCGAGGAGCCCGACAGGAGGCCCGAGCCGGAACCGAGGCCCCGGCCGCCTGCCGGGTCGCCCCGCCCGGACCGGCCCGTCCCCACCCCGGGCGAGGTCTTCCCGCCGCGGCGCAAGCCCGGCCCGCCCCCGGCCGACCCGCCGCAGCAGCTCGCGGCGGGCTAGCTACCCTGGGGGCATGGACTATGTCTCCGCGCTCGTGCCCCCGGTAGTGATGGCCGTGTTCTTCATCGGGCTCATCGTGACGATCGTGAAGAGTCAGGGCGGGGCCAACAAGGCCAAGGAGGACGGGGCCGTCGACGCCGCCCTCGCGCGCGTGGAGGCCGCTCAGCAGGCCCCGGCCCGCAAGGACGCCGGGGCCTGAGCCCCGGGCGGCCCCGCGCGGCTCCGGGCGAGCCCTCTTCGGCGCCCGCCCGCCCCGTGCCCGGCCGCGCCGTCACCGGCGTACGACTCGGACGTTTCCCACGTCCTTCGAGTCGTACGCCCTTTTTGTTGGCCATCTCCCACTATTGTTCTGAACTGTGCCTCGCCCATTGGGAGAACTCGAAGACGCGGTCATGACGCGGGTGTGGAAGTGGAACCGCCCGGTGACCGTTCGGGAAGTCCTGGAAGACCTTCAACAGGAACGGTCCATCGCCTACACCACGGTGATGACCGTTTTGGACAATCTCCATCAGAAGGGCTGGGTCCGCCGGGAGGCGGAAGGCCGGGCCTATCGATATGAGGCGGTCTCCACACGGGCCGCGTACTCGGCGGCACTGATGAACGACGCCTGGTCGCAGAGCGACAACCCCGCGGCCGCTCTCGTCGCCTTCTTCGGGATGATGAGCGAGGAACAGCGGGTGGCCCTCAGTGATGCCGTACGCATGGTGCAAGGGCCGGAACCGCGAGCCCCCGAAGCCGTCGAAAGGCCGCCGGCGCCCGGGCCCTCGGGGGAGAACCCCGCCGCTGACGGGGACGCCTCCGGGCGATAGCGTCCGCTCATGTCAGCAGAGCATCCCGCGGAGGTTCCGGCAGGGCTTCCGGCGGAGCATCCCGAAGTCACCGCAAAAGCCGTCACCGTCCGGCGGGCCAGGACCAGCGATGTCGCGGCCGTACGAGGACTCCTCGACGCGAACGTGCGCCGCCGTATCCTGCTCGACAAAGCCACCGTCACCCTTTACGAGGACATCCAGGAGTTCTGGGTCGCGGAACGCGACGACAACGCCGAGGTGGTCGGCTGCGGCGCCCTGCACGTGATGTGGGAAGACCTCGCGGAAGTCCGCACTCTCGCGGTGAACCCCACGGTCAAGGGCCTGGGCGTCGGTCATCAGTTGCTGGAGAAGTTGCTCCAGACCGCCCGCTGGCTCGGTGTTCGACGGGTTTTCTGTCTGACCTTCGAAGTCGGCTTCTTCGCGAAGCACGGCTTCGTGGAGATCGGTGAGACACCCGTCGACACCGATGTGTACGCCGAGCTCCTGCGTTCCTATGACGAGGGCGTCGCGGAGTTCCTCGGTCTCGAACGAGTGAAACCGAACACCTTGGGCAACAGCCGGATGCTTCTGCATCTGTGATCGCGACCGGCTATTCCGGCGGAGTGCGCTGCCCACGTTCCCTATGTCCGAAACGCGCACGTTTCCGGGCGGGCGGAGTCCAGTGAGTCTCTGCCAGGGGTTTGTGTTTTTCCGGCAAAAGCGGTTTGCTTTCCGACGTACTGCAGTACTGCATATAACAAGGGACGGCGAAACGGCGGACGCCGCGGGGCCCTCCTTGCCCTGAAGTTATCGATGAAAGGAAATCCGGTGGCACAGAAGGTTCAGGTCCTTCTTGTCGACGACCTCGACGGTGGCGAGGCGGACGAGACCGTGACGTTCGCGTTGGACGGCAAGACGTACGAAATCGATCTCACGACCGCCAATGCGGACAAGCTCCGTGGCCTTCTCGACCCGTACGTGAAGGGTGGCCGTCGTACCGGAGGCCGTGCTTCGGGCGGACGCGGAAAGGCCCGCGTCGCTTCCGGCGGCAGCCAGGACACCGCGCAGGTCCGTGCCTGGGCGAAGGAGAACGGCCTGGAGGTCAACGACCGCGGCCGTGTTCCCGCGTCCATTCGCGAGGCCTACGAGAAGGCCAACGGCTGAGCGGGCGCTCGCCGCAGCCTTGCGCGGTGGCACTGTGTCGCCATCGTCTGCACCAGTCGTACGAGATCGGGGGCGCCCCCAACGCCCCCGCCGACGGTCCCGCCGCCCAGCGCCGACAGTGTCGGCAACGCCGGCTCCACGGCGCGGCCGGGCATCGGGGGCCGCAGCCAGTGGGCGGCCCCTCGTGGGCCTCTCCGCGTTTCCGGACCGGCCGGTCGCCGGTCGCCGGGACGGGCTCGCGGACCGTCGTCGGGCCGGCCTTCGGGCCGGGCCCCGAACACAGCCGGCGGAGCGAGGGGACCCGGCGACGCCGGAGCCCCGGGATCCGGTGCCACCGCGACGCCGGGATCCGGCGGCGGGGGAGCCTCGACGCTTCCGTCCGCGCCGATCGCCGTGAGATCCAGCGCGAGGGTTCCCCACTCCAGCCAGTCGAGCAGCCCCGGCAGCTCCTCCGCGCTCCCCGCGGCCACCAGCAGCCGCATCCGCTCCCCGTGCAGGGCCACCGGAGAAGCCGGGCCCAGATGCCGCAGGGCGGGGAATCCCGCCTCCGCCGGGACCTCCAGGACGTCGAAGCGCAGCCCCGTGACCAGCCGTACCGGCGACCCGGGCACTGTCGCCCAGCCCAGTTCGTTCTCGTACCACTGACGTACCGGATCGACCGGATCACCCGGATCGGACGGCCGACGGGGGACAGGGACGGTGGGAACCATGCAAGGAGCAACCGCCAAAAGACCCCCGGAGTTACGCTGGGTGTTTACGTGAACGCGCAAAGTGCCGGGAAAAGGGGCGTGCGGGAGCGTTCGTCCGGGCATGGATGTTCGCCCGTAGCGGAGGGAACCGGTGCGCGCGGCATGGACTGTCAGTGAGCACGGGTAAGACATGCCTAGTGGGAGGGGCGACACGCAGGGCTCGGGCATCTCACGTTCGCCATCGGCGTACAGCGGGAGAGGGTATCTGCCTGGCCTGCGGGAACATCGTCTCGCACCATCAGGTTGGAGCAGATGTCGGCGTTCGGGGTCAGGAGGCCAAGGACGGTGTCGGCAGTTGGAATGAGCGGTCCCCGCTTGCGGGACTAAGCTGCGGAAGGACAGCGAGGGGAGCGTCCCCTTACTGCCTGACCGCTCTGAGGAGCGATTAACGATGTTCGAGAGGTTCACCGACCGCGCGCGGCGGGTTGTCGTCCTGGCTCAGGAAGAAGCCCGGATGCTCAACCACAACTACATCGGCACCGAGCACATCCTCCTGGGCCTGATCCACGAGGGTGAGGGTGTCGCCGCTAAGGCCCTGGAGAGCCTCGGGATTTCGCTCGAGGCGGTCCGCCAGCAGGTGGAGGAGATCATCGGGCAGGGCCAGCAGGCCCCCTCCGGTCACATCCCCTTCACCCCCCGTGCCAAGAAGGTCCTGGAGCTGTCGCTCCGCGAGGCCCTTCAGCTGGGCCACAACTACATCGGCACGGAGCACATCCTGCTCGGCCTGATCCGCGAGGGCGAGGGCGTCGCCGCCCAGGTCCTGGTCAAGCTGGGCGCAGACCTCAACCGGGTGCGGCAGCAGGTGATCCAGCTGCTCTCCGGCTACCAGGGCAAGGAGACCGCCACCGCCGGCGGTCCTGCCGAGGGCACCCCCTCCACGTCCCTGGTCCTCGACCAGTTCGGCCGGAACCTCACCCAGGCCGCTCGTGAGTCCAAGCTCGACCCGGTCATCGGGCGCGAGAAGGAGATCGAGCGGGTCATGCAGGTGCTGTCCCGCCGTACGAAGAACAACCCGGTGCTCATCGGTGAGCCCGGCGTCGGCAAGACCGCCGTCGTCGAGGGCCTCGCCCAGGCCATCGTCAAGGGCGAGGTGCCCGAGACCCTCAAGGACAAGCACCTCTACACCCTCGACCTCGGCGCGCTGGTCGCCGGCTCCCGCTACCGCGGTGACTTCGAGGAGCGCCTGAAGAAGGTCCTCAAGGAGATCCGCACCCGCGGCGACATCATCCTGTTCATCGACGAGCTGCACACGCTGGTCGGTGCGGGTGCCGCCGAGGGCGCCATCGACGCCGCTTCGATCCTGAAGCCCATGCTGGCCCGCGGTGAGCTCCAGACCATCGGTGCGACGACCCTGGACGAGTACCGCAAGCACCTCGAGAAGGACGCGGCCCTCGAGCGCCGCTTCCAGCCGATCCAGGTGGCGGAGCCTTCCCTCCCCCACACGATCGAGATCCTCAAGGGTCTGCGCGACCGGTACGAGGCCCACCACCGCGTGTCCATCACGGACGAGGCCCTGGTGCAGGCGGCGACGCTCGCCGACCGGTACATCTCGGACCGCTTCCTGCCCGACAAGGCGATCGACCTGATCGACGAGGCCGGCTCCCGGATGCGCATCCGCCGGATGACCGCGCCGCCGGACCTCCGCGAGTTCGACGAGAAGATCGCGGGCGTGCGCCGCGACAAGGAGTCGGCCATCGACTCCCAGGACTTCGAGAAGGCGGCCTCTCTCCGCGACAAGGAGAAGCAGCTGCTGGCGGCGAAGGCCAAGCGCGAGAAGGAGTGGAAGGCCGGCGACATGGACGTCGTGGCCGAGGTCGACGGTGAGCTGATCGCCGAGGTCCTGGCCACCGCCACCGGCATCCCGGTCTTCAAGCTGACCGAGGAGGAGTCCTCGCGTCTGCTGCGCATGGAGGACGAGCTCCACAAGCGGGTCATCGGCCAGAAGGACGCCATCAAGGCGCTCTCGCAGGCGATCCGCCGTACGCGAGCGGGTCTGAAGGACCCGAAGCGTCCCGGTGGTTCCTTCATCTTCGCCGGCCCCTCGGGTGTCGGTAAGACGGAGCTGTCGAAGACCCTCGCGGAGTTCCTCTTCGGTGACGAGGACGCGCTGATCTCCCTCGACATGTCGGAGTTCAGCGAGAAGCACACGGTCTCGCGTCTCTTCGGTTCGCCCCCCGGATACGTGGGCTACGAAGAGGGCGGCCAGCTCACCGAGAAGGTCCGCCGCAAGCCGTTCTCCGTCGTCCTCTTCGACGAGGTCGAGAAGGCCCACCCGGACATTTTCAACTCGCTGCTGCAGATCCTGGAGGACGGTCGTCTGACCGACTCCCAGGGCCGGGTCGTGGACTTCAAGAACACGGTCATCATCATGACGACCAACCTCGGCACCCGGGACATCTCCAAGGGCTTCAACCTCGGCTTCGCGGCCGTGGGCGACGTCAAGTCCAACTACGACCGGATGAAGGCCAAGGTCAACGAGGAGCTGAAGCAGCACTTCCGCCCCGAGTTCCTGAACCGTGTCGACGACACGGTGGTCTTCCACCAGCTGACCGAGGAAGACATCATCCAGATCGTCGACCTCATGGTCGCGAAGGTGGACGAGCGTCTGAAGGACCGGGACATGGGCATCGAGCTCAGCCCGAGCGCCAAGTCCCTCCTCGCGAAGAAGGGCTACGACCCCGTGCTGGGCGCCCGGCCGCTGCGCCGGACCATCCAGCGCGAGATCGAGGACGTCCTCTCCGAGAAGATCCTCTTCGGCGAGCTCCGTCCCGGCCACATCGTGGTCGTCGACACCGAGGGAGAGGGCGAGGCCAAGGCCTTCACCTTCCGCGGTGAGGAGAAGTCGGCACTCCCCGACGTCCCGCCGATCGAGCAGGCCGCCGGCGGCGCCGGTCCCAACCTGAGCAAGGAGGCGTGACCTCCGGGTCCGCCTGAAAAGGGGCTGCCCCGGGACCTCGGTCCCGGGGCAGCCCCTTTTTCAGGTCCCGGAGCAGCCCTTTCGGCCGGCGGGAATCACAGGACGTTGTGGGTCGTGGTCGTCGTGTGTTCGCCCGGCAATTGACCCGCGAGCTGTTCCGGCACGGTTCCGGTGTCCGAAGAGAGGGCGAAATTGACCGTCCGCAGATTCGGCAGCAGGGCCCGCAGTCCGGAAAGGTCCTCGTTCCCCGCCGGTTTTCTCAGTTCCAGGTGTTCGACGGACGGCAGCGGCGGCGCCGACCCGAGGGATCCCAGGGCGGCCCGGTGGATCCGCAGTTCCCTGAGCGCGGGCAGCGCGGCGACCTCGGACCAGTCGTCGGGGGTGAGCTCGCCGGGCTCCCGGCTCAGCCACAGGGTGTGCAGGGACCGCCAGTGGCGCAGCCCCCGCATCCCGGTGCCGCGGAGCACGTCCAGCCCGAAGCAGAGGACTTCCAGCGGCGCGTCCAGGGGGAGGGTCTCGCTCAGCGACCGGCCCGTGAGCCGGTGTCCGATGTTCAGTTCCCGCAGCGAGGCCAGCCCCGCCAGACCGTCGGGGACCGGGGGCCGTCCCGAGTCGGACATCAGGTACAGCCCCCGCAGCGGCAGTTCCGCGAGCGGCGCGAGGTCACCGATCCCCGTGCACCCGTCGAGGTTGAGCTGCTCCAGTCGCCGCTGTGCCGTCAGGAAGCCCAGATCCCCGAGACGGCTGTTGTGCCGCAGCATCAGCCGGGTCACCTGGTCCGGGAGCAGGCAGGCGCGCAGTTCCGCCGGGTCGATGTCTCCTACGATCTGCAGCCGGGGCCGGCCGCCCAGGTCGCGCAGCACGTGGAGCTGGGCGGCCGAGTGCGCGGAGAAGTACAGGCCGGCCGGGTCCAGCCGGGCGATGATCTCGGACGCGTACCGCTCGGTGTCGAACCTGTGCCATCCCCAGGCGAGTTGGGCCCGTACGGACCGGGCCGGGTGCGAGCGGAAGCGCGCCAGTACGGGGATGGCCGCGTCGGTGCCGATCAGGGAGGCGGTGACCACGACCCCGTGGGCCTCGTCCTCGGTGAGACCCTCCGGGCCGGGCAGCAGCTCCAGGACGAGGGGGCCCGCCTCGGCCAGGGCGCGGGCCTGCGCCGACGTTCTCGGCGGGATGAGCGCGGCCGCGTCGCCCTCCACGGCGGCCCGTACCTCGGGCGCGAGCTGGGTGGCGTGTTCCAGCGAGGCGAGGGCGAGCAGCCGTACACGGGTCGCCGCCGCCGCGTCGAGGCGTGCCGCCGCGCCGGTCAGGGAGCCCAGCAGCTCGGCCCGTTCCCGCGGCCGGGCGTGGGCGACGGCCATCCGGACCACATCCGCCCACTGGGACTCCCCGGCGTTGCGCACCAGCAGCCCGAAGTCCCCGTCCTCCACGGCGGCCTTGGCGCCCAGGTGGTCCTGGAAGGTGCGGTGGACGAACTCGACGGTCCCCGGGGCGGGTTCACGGAGAAGGCCGCTGCGGACGAGGAGGTGGCGCAGGATCCGCGCGGCGTCGCCCTGCCGGGCGGCGGCCGGGAGGGAGGGCAGGACGCCGGCGACGATGCGTTCGGCGCGGTCCCGGTCCATCTCCGAGCGGTTGTTGCGGATCAGCCAGTAGGCGAGCCGTTGCAGGAGCTGGATCTGCGGAAGTTCCGTGAGGTGGATGCCGTCGTGACCGCTGCCCCGTACGAACATGTCGCGTTCCTCGTCGCGGCGCGACAGCAGCATGGAGAGCGCGGCGTCGTACAACTCCTGTCTGCCGTGCGGCAGATAGCCCCGCCGGTCCCGGTGCAGCGCGCAGATCAGACCGCACATCAGGGGGTTGGTGGCGAGGCGGCCGAGGTCCGGCTTGGTGCGTACGGCGTCGAGGAGGGAACGCTCGTAGCCGTCGAGGCGGTCCGTGTCGGAGGCGTCGAGGCGTGCCGCGGCGTGCCAGCGGCGGATGAAGGCGGCCACGTCGTCGCCGGTCATCGGCGAGAGGACGAGTTCGGTGAACCCGTCGGGAGCGAGCCAGTCCTCCCGTACGGCCGAGGGGCGGGACGTGACCAGCCACTGGTTGCCGGGGTAGGCGTCGAGGAGTTCGCGCAGCCAGCGGCGGGTGTGTTCGCGGTCACGCTCGGGGATCTCGTCGAGGCCGTCGACGAGCAGCAGTCCGCGGCCGTGGCCGAGCACCCTGTCGGTCCAGCCGTCCGGCTGGGTCGCGTGGAAGGGGAGCCGCACGGCGGACAGGAACGCGTCGGGGGCCGGAAGGCCCTCGGAGCGGCGGACGAGGGTGCGCAGCGGGAGGACGAAGGGGATGCGGTCCCCCCGCTCGCCGCGCGCCGCGGTCACCGCCAGCCACTGCACCAGCGTGGTCTTGCCGGAACCGGCCACACCGCGCAACAGGACGAGGTCCTGTTCCGACAGGGCCTGTTCGGCGGGCAGGGAAGCGGCCGCGGGGGCGATGCGCACACCGTCCGAGGAGGCGGTCTCCTCGTCCTCCACGGGGCGTAAGGCCTGGAGGCTGAGGTAGGCGGCGTCCAGCGGCCAGCGTTCCGGGGAGTTGACGAGGTCGATGCCGTAGATGGTGAGGTGGCTGTGTCTGGTGGCGAGATGGGCGAGATAGCGCTGCTCGAAGGCATGGTCCGTGCCGCCCGTCATGGGGGTGCGGGCGATCAGTTCGTCCACCTTGGCGATGAGCTCGCGCTGTCTGCGGCTCTGCTCCACGAGGGTGCGGGGGACGAACGCCGAGCGCTGGGTGAAGAAGTGCAGGATGTGGAGGCAGGCGGTGTCGAGCAGCCCCTCGTAGAACACGGTCGCGTCGAGGGACAGGTCCCGGTCGGGGTTCTCGGCGGCCGCGCGCAGCCGCAGGGCGAGCGCCCGGTGACCGAGCTCGACCGCCTGGACGTCCGTCATGGTGAGGTCGCCCAGGGCGTGCAGCGTGGTGCCGAGGGCGTGGACGACGGCCTGTTCCTCGTCGGCGGGGAAGGGGCGCTCCCCACCACGCAGTGACCGCCCGACCAGGGCGGCCGATAGACGGGTCAGTTCCTTCTCTCCGACGGCCCGTTTCTCGCCCTTGAAGGAGACGAGCGCCGAGATCCGTACGGGCTTGTCCACGAGGCCCGCTCCCGGGCCCTCGGCCACGAAGAGCTTCCTGACCAGCGGCGCGGCCACGCTGGAGGCCAGGCGCGTGCCGACGGTTACTGGGTCCATGACGATCCCCCGGGAGAGCGTTGAGCCAGGAGGACAACCGTATGTTCTGACAGCCGTTCGGCACAGAGGCGCCGGAGGCACCCGCGAAGGGTCGGCGAACGTCCCCAAGACCCTTGAAAACAGGGGCCGGCGGCGTAGCCCGCGTCACATTCCGGGGGTCCCGGATCCGGCCCCCCGGTGACATGAGGCACAGGCGTTTCATCCGGTACTAGAGCGAGTAGTAGCTACGCGAAAACGGACAAAAAGGACCTTTGGCCCGGGGTGGAGGGGACTGTCGGCGGGCTGTCCCGAAGGGTGGGTCGAGAGCAGGTTTAGCAAGGGATGTGCGGGCCTGAAGTGGGGTTAAACCCTGTTTTCCGGGCCAAAGGGACAAGATCCCTTGCCGAATGTCCGGGGTGTCAAGGTTCGGGAAGTTTGGGGATGAAGTACTACTTCACACCGTAGATGGGGGGTTTGAGTGCGGCCGGGGGCGCGGGTTACCAATGAATGGCCAACACGGCGGCAGGCAGTTCGCCGGAGTGGTTGCTCAGTCCCTTGTCCCCGTCTCCACGAGGTATTCATGTCGAAGCGCGTCACGTCCCGCAAGTCCCTTACGTCCATGGTCCGCACTCGGGCGGCCGTTCTGACCGTCGGTCTGGGAGCCTCGGTCGTGCTGGGCGCAGGGGTCGCGACCGCCGCCGAAACGGGCGTCAGCACCAGCGCCAACGTCACCGCGGCCAACGCCGTTCACACCCAGGCCGCCGCTCAGGCCAAGGCCGCCGCCGCGAAGAAGACGGCCGCCACCAAGGCGGCTGTCGCCAAGAAGGCCGCGGCGAAGAAGAAGGCCGCCTCCTGGGTCGACCCGGTCGCGAAGTACTCCCTGTCCGCCAGCTTCAACCAGGCCGGCGGCATGTGGGCCCACAAGCACTCCGGCCAGGACTTCGCCGTGCCGACGGGCACCAACGTCATGGCCGCCCACGGCGGCACCGTCGTCAAGGCGGGCGGCAACGGCGCCGGTGACGGTCCGGCGTACGGCAACGCCGTCGTCATCAAGCACGCCAACGGCACGTACTCGCAGTACGCCCACCTGTCGCGCGTCGACGTGCACGTCGGTCAGGTCGTCTCCACCGGTCAGCACATAGCCCTTTCCGGCAACACCGGTAACTCCAGCGGCCCGCACCTGCACTTCGAGATCCGTACGACCCCCAACTACGGTTCGGCCGTCAACCCCGTGGCGTTCCTTCACACCATGGGCGTCAAGGTCTGACCCGCCCGCGCCGGTGATCCGGCGCGCGGCCCCGGCGTGCGGTGCCGGAGAGCGGAACCAGAAGCGGAGCCCCGCTGCCGGAGACGGCAGCGGGGCTCCGCTCGCGTGCGAGGGGGGCGGCACCAGGAAACTCCGCGCGCCGGAACCGCCCTGGGCGGCCTGTCGTTCGGATCGCGCGGCGGGACGCGGGCCGCCTGATCCGCACGGCGGACCCTAGGAGGTTCCGGCTCCGCCCCCGTGGGCCCGGGTCACCAGGTCGATCGCGACCTCCAGGACGGCCTTGCGCTTGTCCTCGGGGTCGCCTTCGACCTCCTTGAGCACGAACATTCCGGCGTGCATCGTGAAGAGCGCGCTGATGCAGCGGACCTGGTCGGTCAGCGGTGCCTCGGGCTCCTTGATGATCTCCAGCATGCTGATCATGCGGTCCTTGAAGGTCTCGCCGATGCTCAGCTCGCGGACCGTCGCCTGGTTCTCCTGCATGAAGCGGAAGAGCGGGGACGCGCCGCCGAGTGCCTCGCTGTAGCGGCGCAGCACCTCCTGCTTGGTCTCCAGACTGTGCGGCTGCTGCCTGCCCCACTCGATCAGTTCGTCGAGCGGTCGCGTCAGATCCTGGAAGAGGCTGATCAGGATCTCTTCCTTGGTCTTGAAGTGGTAGTACAGCGCGGCTTTGGTGACATCGAGGTGCTCGGCGATCTCACGCAGCGAGGTCTTCTCGTAGCCGTGCTCGGAGAAGAGTTCGAGAGCTACGTCCTGGATGCGCTGCCGGGTGTCGCCCCGGCGCTGCCGCTTGATGCCGTCCATGGTGCCGCCCATCCTCGTACTCCTCGCGCTCCCTGGAAACTTACCTGTCGACCGGCTGGTAAAACTAGTGTTGCTTACTTGACGCCCGGCTAGTTGCGAAGCTATTTTCCTGAGTGTAGTTAACTTGCCGGTCGGCAAGTAAGTAGCCGGACGGCGGCAGAAGTACTCAGGGGAGTGGAAGCGATGGCGGACAGGACGAAAGCGGCCGAACCGGCCGTGGAACAGACCGGGAAACCGGCCGAGGGCGAGAAGCGGCAGCGCAGCGTGCGCGTGGTCCTGCTCGCGCTGATGCTCACGATGATGCTGGCGATGCTCGACAACATGATCGTCGGCACGGCCATGCCGACCATCGTGGGTGAGCTCGGCGGACTCGAACACCTTTCCTGGGTCGTGACGGCGTACACCCTCGCCACCGCGGCCTCCACCCCGATCTGGGGCAAGGTCGGCGACATGTACGGGCGCAAGGGCGCCTTCATGTCGTCGATCGTGATCTTCCTGATCGGCTCCGCGCTGAGCGGCATGGCCCAGAACATGGGCGAGCTGATCGGATTCCGGGCCGTCCAGGGTCTCGGCGCCGGCGGTCTCATGGTCGGCGTCATGGCGATCATCGGTGACCTGATCCCGCCCCGTGAGCGCGGCAAGTACCAGGGCATGATGGCCGGCATCATGGCGCTGGCGATGATCGGCGGTCCGCTGATCGGCGGCACCATCACCGACAACTGGGGCTGGCGCTGGTCCTTCTACATCAACCTGCCGCTCGGCGCGATCGCGCTCGCCGCGATCAGCATCGTCCTGCACCTGCCGAAGAAGCGGTCCGAGACGCGCATCGACTACCTCGGTGCCGTGCTGCTGACCATCGGCATCACCTCCATCGTCCTCGTCACCACCTGGGGCGGCACGGAGTACGCCTGGTCGTCCGCGCGGATCATGGAGCTCATCGGCCTCGGTGTCGCCGCGCTGGTCGGGTTCGTCTTCTGGCAGACCAAGGCCGCCGAGCCGATCCTGCCGCTGCACATCTTCCGCAGCCGCAACTTCACCCTGATGTCGATCATCGGCTTCGTCACCGGCTTCGCCATGTTCGGCGCCACGCTGTTCCTGCCGCTGTACCAGCAGGCGGTGCAGGGCGCGTCCGCGACCAACTCCGGTCTGCTGCTGCTGCCCATGCTGGGCGCGATGCTCGTGACGTCGATGGTCGCCGGCCGGGTCACCACCGCCACCGGCCGCTACAAGATCTTCCCCGTCCTCGGCGGTGTGCTGATGGTGATCGGCCTCTACCTGCTGTCGACGATGGACACGGACACCACCCGTTTCATGTCCGGCGTCTACATGGCCGTCCTCGGCCTGGGCATGGGCTGCCTGATGCAGGTCACCATGCTGGTGGCGCAGAACAGCGTGGAGATGAAGGACATGGGCGTCGCGTCCTCCTCCTCCACCCTGTTCCGTACGCTCGGCTCGTCGTTCGGTGTCGCCGTCATGGGCGCGCTGTTCAACAACCGCGTCAAGGACGTCATGGCCGAGAAGGCCGGCGCACTGGGCTCGAAGATCACCGAGCAGTCCCCGCAGCTGGACGCGGCGAGCCTGGCGAAGCTGCCGGCGGCGGCGCGCGAGGCCTACCAGCACGCGGTGTCGGCCGGTACGCACTCGGCCTTCCTGCTGGGCGCGTCGGTGGCCGTGATCGTGATGATCTCGTCGGTGTTCGTCAAGGAGGTCGCCCTCAAGGGAGCGGGCGCGCCCAAGCCCGGCGAGGGCGGCGCGCCGGACGAGGCACCCCAGGTCCAGCTCGCCGAGCCGGTCTGACCTGATCGCGGGGCCGGCCCTCCCGGCCCCTGGACTCCTCGCACCGAAGGCCCCCGGCGTTGTCCGCCCCGGGGGCCTTCCGCTGTGCCCGGTGACGGCCGGACCGAGGCGGCGAGGACAGACCCGGCCGGGGCCGCCTACTTCCCGGACGCCGGCAGCATCGGATAGCTCCCCGTGTTCGTCGGCGCGTGCTCCGGCAGCCACAGCACCGCGACCGCGCCCTCGGCGGGCACGCCCTCCGGGGCCCCGGCGGGCCGTACGTTGCGGAAGGTCAGCCGTGCGCCGAGCACCCGGGCCTGGCCGGCGGCGATGGTGAGGCCCAGTCCGTGGCCGTCGCCCGCACGGTCGGTGCTGCCGGTGCGGAAGCGGCTCGGCCCCTCGGCGAGGAGCTTCTCGGGGAAACCGGGGCCGTGGTCGCGGACGCGGATGACCCGGCCCTCGACGGTGACCTCGATCGGCGGCCTGCCGTGCCGGGCCGCGTTCGCCAGGAGGTTGAGCAGGACGCGCTCCAGACGGCGCGGGTCCGTCGTGACCTCCGACTCGTGCACCACCCGCACCTCGACGTCCGCGCCCTTGGCGGCGATCCGCCGGGCCACGAACTCGCCGAGCATGAGGTCCTGCAACTCGGCCCGCTCGGAGGCCCCGTCGAGCCGGGCGACCTCCAGGACGTCCTCGACGAGCGTGCGCATGGCCTGCGCGCGGTCCCGTACGAGCTCGGTGGGGCGGCCGGGCGGCAGGAGCTCGGCCGCCGTGAGCAGCCCGGTCACCGGGGTGCGCAGTTCATGGGCGATGTCGGCCGTCACCCGGCGCTCGGCCTCGATGCGCTGCTGGAGCGCGTCGGCCATGGCGTCCACGGCCCGTGCCAGGTCGTCGGTCTCGTCGAGCACGACACCGCCGATCGCGTCCCGCACCCGGACGTCCGGTTCCCCCTTGGCGACCCGGTTCGCCGCGGCCGCCGCCTTGCGCAGCCGGCGCGACAACTGGCCGCCGATCAGCACACCGAGCGCGCTGCCGCCGAAGACGACCGCGATGGAGCCGATGATCAGCGCCTGGTCGAGGTCCTTCATCACGTCCGCGTTGCGGTCCGTGAACCGCTCGTGCCAGGACAGCACCTGGCCGTTCCTGAGCGGTACGGCGGCCCAGATGTCCGGCGCGCCGTTCGAGCTGTCCGAGACGTAGGTCGCCCGCCGTCCCTCCGAGACCTTCACCAGCAGGTCCGACGGAATGGAGGGATCGTCTATCTTCGCCCCGAACGGCGGCGGCCGGCCCGGCCCGTACATGCGCTCGGCGAGCTGGATGCGCTCGTCGGCGAGGTCGCGCGAGTTGTCCAGCATCGAGACGCGGGCCGCGTTGTGGACGACCAGGCTCAGCGCCACGGCGACCAGCGCGCCGACCAGGGCGATCGCGGTGCTGAGCTTCCAGCGGATGCCCGTACGGATGCTCGTACCCGAATCCGTGCCCCGGTCTATCCCGATGCCGATGCCCCGGCCCCGGCCGGCGACCGCGCCGGGCCTCCCGCCCCCGCCCCCGCCGAGAACCTCTCCCCGGCCGGCACCTGACCCGGCACCGGCCTTCTCGCGTGAACCCGTGCCCACTCCGACCCCCGCCTCCGCACGTCCGCCCGGAACCGGTCCCCGCCCCGCGGCCGGAGGGTTCCCCGCAGCAGCGGAACGCTGAAATATCCCCCGCATGGTGTGCTCAGGCCTTCAACTTGTAGCCGAAGCCGCGGACCGTCTCGATACGGTCCTGGCCGATCTTCGTACGCAGCCGCTGCACATGGACGTCGACCACCCGGGTGTCCCCGCCCCAGCCGTAGTCCCACACCCGCTCCAGCAGCTTGTCGCGGCTCAGCACCGTCCCCGGCGCGGACGAGAACTCCAGGAGCAGCCGCATCTCGGTGGGCGTCAGCGCCACCGGCGTACCGCCCCGGGTCACCTCCATGCCCTCGGTGTCGACCTCCAGCTCACCGAAGACGAGCACCCCGCCCTCCACCGGAGCGGTCCCCTCGCCCGCGCCGCCGCTCGCGTGCCCGAAGCGGCGCAGCACCGCGCGGATACGGGCGACCAGCACGGCACCGTCGAAGGGCTTGGTCACGTAGTCGTCGGCGCCGGCCTCCAGGCCGAGCACGATGTCGATCGAGTCGGCGCGCGCCGACAGCATGATGACCGGAACGGTCGACTCGTCGCGGATACGGCGGCACAGCGACACACCGTCGAGCCCGGGGACCATCACGTCCAGCAGGGCGATGTCGGGACGGTCGGCGCGGAACGCCTCCAGACCCGAGAGCCCGTCGGGCATGGCCGTGACCGCGAAGCCGTCGCGCTCCAGGGCGAGTTGTGTGGCCTCGCGGATGACGTCGTCGTCCTCGACGAACAGGACGTGGGTCTGCTCTGCCATCCGGCTGCTCCGCCCGCTCTCAGTTCGCGTCCGGGGCGGGCGAAACGGAGCCGCCCACCGCGTTGCTGTAGTCGTTGTGGATCCTGGACTGTTCGACGAAGCGTGTCGAGGACCAGCCGTAGGTGATCACTTCCTCGCTGGACGGGTACGACACCGGGTCGCCCTTCTCGTACAGCTGCTGGGTGACCACCAGATCGCCCCGGTCGATCTCGGCGTAGACCGGAGGCTCTTCGGCCATGAAGACGTTCTGGTACCGGCCGTTCTGCTCGTGATAGACGTAGCTGCCGACACCCACGGCGTCGGCGCAGGTCATCACGTTGATCACTATGTCGTTCGCGGAGCCGCCGGTCAGGTCCCCGTACGACACGTCGACCGGGTACTCGTCGGCGACGCACGGCTTCAGGTCGCGCTTGACCGCCGCGCTGACCGCCGGATCGTCCTTGACGAGCTTGACCGCGTCCACGCGCCGGGGGGCGGCCTTGGCCGGCGAGCCGGAGACGACCGGCTTGATACCGCCCTTGGCGACCGTGTCGCTGCCCGCCGGACCCTCGTCGCGCGCACCGGTGCCGCCGGTCGCGCACGCGGTCACGAAAAGGCCGAGGGCGGCGAGCCCGGCCGCCGCCGAACTCCCCGCCTTCAGGGCCGTTCTGCCCCGGACTCCTAGGCCGCGCAACGCTCCCGCTCCTCACGTTCGAGCGCGCGGGCGTCCAGGTCGCGGCTCTCCAGCTCCTCGCGGAGCCGGGCCAGCGCCCGGTGCAGCGTGCTCTTGACCGTTCCGGCCGACATGCCGAGCGCGGCGGCCGTCTCCTCCGTGGACATCTGCTCCCAGTGTCGCAGCACCACGACACTGCGCTGCTTGGGTGCCAGCACCTTCATGATGTCCATCAGCAGCGCACGGTCCGCGTGCTGTTCGGTGGCGTCCTCCACGCACGCGTCCGGCAGTTGCTCGGTGGGCACCTCCTCGAGCTTGCGGGCCCGCCACCACTCGGTACGCGTATTGATCATCACGCGGCGCAGATAGGCGTCGGCGAGACGCTTGTCCGCGATGCCGTCCCAGCGGCCGTACGTCCGCACGAGCGCGGTCTGGAGCAGGTCCTGGGCGTCGACCGGGTCGGGGACCAGACGGCGGGCACTGCGCAGCAGCGCGTCCTGCCGGGTTCGGACGTACTCCTCGAATTCGAGCACCTCACCCTGCGCCATGATCAACCGCCTCCGTCCCCGTTTCCGGCCCGCGTGCTGCCGGTTCTCCGTCGCCTGCGAACCGCCGCTGCCGTGCCGCCGGTCGGGCGGCACTCGCTGCGGTACGGCACTGAAGCTACGGAGCCGTTGTCACGGGGTTGTCCGAGACAGCCTGCGGCCAGCACTCGGCTGTCCGTCGGTTGTGTAACGGCTATGGAAACGGGGTAGGAGAATGGGGCCCTATTGCCCGGTTGATCCGGTTGTGGCGTCTGTTCTAGGTGAGGGGCAACCGATACAGACCGCCGGGGAGCGGCTCGACCAGTCCGTCGGCGACGAGTCCGTCGAGCGCGCGGCCCCGCTGCACCGGCTCGTCCCACACCCGGTCCAGCGCGGTCTGGGGAACCGGCACATGCGCCTCCCGCAGGACGGCCAGCAGCTTGCCGCGCACCTGGCGGTCGGTGCCCGCGTACGTCTGCCCCTTGCGCGGCGGTCCGTCGTGCTCCGGCTTGCCGGCCAGCCGCCAGGCGCACTGCGCGGCGATCGGGCAGCGGTGGCACGCCTCGTTCCGCGCCGTGCAGATCAGCGCGCCGAGTTCCATGGAGGCGGCGGCCCAGCGCGCCGCCGTGCTCTCGCTCTCGGGCAGCAGGGCGCGGGCGAGCTTGCGCTCGGCGGCCGTGGTGGCGTTCGGCGGGTACTGCACGCCGGTGACGGCTCGGGCGAAGACCCTGCGGACGTTCGTGTCCAGGACGGGATGGCGCTGGCCGTACGCGAACGACGCGACCGCCGCCGCCGTGTACTCCCCGATGCCGGGCAGCGCCAGCAACTGCGCGTGATCGGTCGGTACGTCGCCGCCGTGCCGTTCCGCTATGGCCACCGCGGCGCCGTGCAGACGCAGGGCGCGGCGCGGATAGCCGAGCCGTCCCCAGGCCCGGACCGCCTCTCCGGGCGCGTCCTTCGCCAGGTCGGCGGGGCGCGGCCAGCGGGCCAGCCACTGCTCGTAGACGGGCAGGACACGGTTGACGGGGGTCTGCTGGAGCATGAACTCGCTGACCATCACCGCCCAGGGGCCGACATCGGGATGCCGCCAGGGCAGATCGCGGGCGTGCTCGTCGAACCAGGCGATGACGGGGGTGTGGAGGTCCTCGCCGGTGGCGTTCCGGGTGGGCCCGGTGGGCTTGGTGGGTGCAGTCATGGCAATGTCGATCCTGCCATGCGGCGGTGAGGATGCGGGGACGACGCCGGGGCGGGCGGTGGTGAAAGACCGCACCCGGCGGCCGTCACGGCGCCGGGACGGATGTCCGCCGGGATGATGATCCGGAAAAGTTGGTACCGGGGCGGCGGGTGGGGCCTGTGGCGCGGCCGATCTCTCGTAGAGTTTGCGCCGTGGGATCTCTGCGCAATCCGGTCGGGCCGCTACCCTCCACCATCTACTGGCGTCGGAGGGCCGTTCTGCTGTCCGTACTAGGGCTGTTGGCGCTTCTGACGGTCTGGGTGGTCGGCACCGGAGGCGGGGGCGGCAACAACACCGCCGGCGGGTCCAACGGCAAGAATCCCGCTTCCTCGATCACGCCGGGACCCTCCGGTTCGGGCCCCGCGATCAGCCAACACCCGGGCGGCCGCGACGAGTCGAGCGGTAGCGGTGACGGCGGCGGGAGCGGGAGCGGTGACGGCGGCGCGTCGGGCGGCGGTTCCGGGGGCGGCTCGGGCGACGGTTCGGGCGACGGCTCCACGGGATCCGGCGAGAGTGCCGGCGGCGGTTCCGGCGGCGGGTCCGAGAACGGCGGCGAGGCGGCCGACCGGCTTCCGGCCGGTTCCACCGTCCCCAACTGCACCCCGGGCAACGTCAAGTTGACGCTCAAGAGCGTGCGCAACACCTACGCGCCCGGAGAGCAGCCCGAGATCGAGCTCATCGCCAAGAACACCTCGGGCAGCGACTGCAAGGTCGATCTCGGCCCGAAGAGCGCGGTTCTGACGATCACTCAGGCGGGTGGCGACGAGGACATCTGGGCCTCGGACGACTGCCCGAAGGACGCCGCGGGCATCCTCTTCCGCGTGCCGGCCGGCGGCCAGACCGTCCACACGGTGAAGTGGGACCGCAGGCCCGGCGCCCCCGAGTGCGCCACGCCCCCTTCGGGTTCGGCTCCCGCGGGCACCTACCTCGTCGAGGCGAAGGCACCGGGGCTGGCGAAGGCGCAGACGTCGTTCGTCCTGTCCAAGGACTGAGCACCCTCGGTCCCGAGCGGAGTGCACCCCGGCGGCCCCGGGGTCACGGATTCCCCGACGAGCACTCCTGGTGCCCCGACAGGCGAAGCCCGCCCCGTTGTGCGGGGCGCGGATGCGCGTGCCCTGCCCCGCGTCCCGCCGCATGATCCAGACGACAAGCCCTAGACGTAGCGCTCCAGGATCGACGACTCCGCGAGACGGGACAGGCCCTCGCGGACACTGCGGGCCCGGGCCTCGCCCACGCCGTCGACCGTCTGGAGGTCGTCCACGCTCGCGGCGAGCAGCTTCTGGAGACCGCCGAAGTGCTCCACGAGCCGGTCGATGATCGCGCCGGGCAGCCGCGGCACCTTGGCGAGGAGACGGAACCCGCGCGGAGAGACCGCGGAGTCGAGCGCCTCGGGGGAGCCGGTGTAGCCCAACGCCTTGGCCACCGTGGACAGTTCGAGGAGTTCGGCATGGCTGAGCGCGTCCAGCTCGGACAGCGCCTCGTCGACCGTGCGGGAACGCTTGGCGGTCGGCTCGGGCACGTAGTCCCGGACGACCAGCTCACGGTCGGGCTCGACGCCGGCGATCAGCTCGTCGAGCTGGAGGGTCAGCAGCCGCCCGTCCGTGCCCAGTTCCACCACGTACTCGGCGATCTCGGTGGCGATACGGCGCACCATCTCCAGACGCTGGGCGACCGCGGAGACGTCCCGGACCGTGACGAGGTCCTCGATCTCCAGCGCCGACAGCGTGCCCGCGACCTCGTCGAGGCGGAGCTTGTAGCGCTCCAGGGTGGCGAGGGCCTGGTTCGCACGGGAGAGGATCGCGGCGGAGTCCTCCAGGACGCGGCGCTGACCGCCGACGTACAGGGCGATCAGACGCATCGACTGGGAGACCGACACGATGGGGTAGCCGACCTGCTTGCTCACCCGGTCCGCGGTGCGGTGCCGCGTGCCCGTCTCCTCCGTGGGGATCGTCGGGTCGGGCACCAGCTGCACGCCCGCCCGAAGGATCTTGGTGATGTCCTTGTCGAGCACGATGCCGCCGTCGAGCTTGCACAGTTCACGCAGACGGGTCGCGGTGAACTCGACGTCCAGGACGAAACCGCCCGTGCACATGGCTTCGACGGTCTTGTCGGAGCCGAGCACGATGAGTCCGCCCGTGTTGCCGCGGAGGATCCGTTCAAGCCCGTCGCGCAGTGCCGTACCGGGTGCCACGGCGCTGAGTGCGGCGCGCATCAGGCCATCGGCGCCGGAGCTCCCGCCGGACTTTCCGGGAGCTGCTGCCCGGTCGTTGGCTGCCACTGCACTCCTCCGGTCGCGGGTTTCCGGTCGCGCTCGGTTCGTACGGACGGGCGAGACCAGGGCAAAGTCTACCGGCGCTGCTCCTCGTCCCGTGGGGCCTCTCTGCGACGCGAGCGCGGAAGGACACTCAGAGCCGCGCCGATGTCGGCCACTTCCAGGACCTTCATGCCGGCGGGAACCTTGCCCGGATCGGTCGGTACGAGGGCGTGGGTGAAGCCCAGACGGTGGGCCTCGGCCAGCCGTCGCTGGACGCCCGTGACCCGTCTGACCTCGCCCGCGAGCCCCACCTCGCCGATCGCCACGAGGTTCTTCGGCAGCGGGACGTCACTGGCGGCGGACGCCAGGGCGAGCGCGACGGCGAGGTCCGCGGCGGGCTCGGTGAGCTTCACACCGCCGACCGTCGCCGAGTAGATGTCCCGCTTCCCGAGAGCGCTGATCCGGCCGCGCTGCTCCAGGACGGCGAGCATCATCGAGACGCGGGAGGTCTCCAGACCGGAGGTCGTACGGCGCGGGGAGGGGATCTGGGAGTCCACGGTGAGCGCCTGGACCTCGGCGACCAGCGGACGGCGGCCTTCGAGGGTGACGGTCAGACAGGTGCCCGGGACGGGCTCGGCACGGCGCGTCAGGAAGAGCCCCGACGGGTCGGTGAGCCCCGTGATGCCCTCGTCGTGCAGCTCGAAGCAGCCGACCTCGTCCGTCGTGCCGTAGCGGTTCTTGACCCCTCGGACGAGCCTCAGGCGCGCGTGCCGGTCGCCCTCGAAGGACAGGACGACGTCCACGAGGTGTTCGAGCAGCCGGGGGCCGGCGATCGCGCCGTCCTTGGTGACATGGCCCACGAGCAGGGTGGACATGCCGCGCTCCTTGGAGGCGCGGATGAGCGCGCCCGCCACCTCCCGGACCTGGGCCATGCCGCCGGGCGCGCCGTCGATCTCCGGGGAGGCGATGGTCTGGACGGAGTCCAGGATGAGCAGCGACGGCTTCACCGCGTCCAGATGACCGAGGACGGCCGACAGATCGGTCTCCGCGGCGAGATAGAGGTGGTCGTCGATCGCCTTGATGCGGTCCGCGCGCAGCCGCACCTGGCTGGCCGACTCCTCGCCCGTCACATACAGGGTGCGGTGTTCGTCACTCGCCGACTTCGCCGCCACGTCCAGCAGGAGGGTGGACTTGCCGACGCCGGGCTCGCCCGCGACGAGGACGACGGCTCCGGGCACGAGACCGCCGCCGAGGACACGGTCCAGCTCGGGCACGCCGGTGCTGCGGGCGGTGGCCTGACGGCCGTCGACCTGCCCGATGGGCACCGCGGACGTGGTGACCCGGCCCGGTGCCGTCGTACGGACAGCGGGCGCTCCGTACTCCTCGACCGTCCCCCATGCCTGGCATTCGGCGCAGCGGCCGAGCCATTTGGCCGTCTGCCAGCCGCACTCGGTGCAGCGGTAGGACGGCCGGTCCTTCGCGGATTTCGTACGGGCAGCCATGACCGAACCGTAGCCGTAGCCACTGACAACGCGGCACGCGACGGTACGACCGCACCCGCGCCCGGGCTCGGACCCCCGCTTCCGGACCTTCGTGACAGGGCCCCGTTCCTCGGGGAAAGCGCGGCGCGGGCCCCCGTTCCCACCCCCGTGCCCCGTTCCCACCCCCGCGCGACCGGGCCCGCGAGGGCCCGTGGCCGTCCCATCTGCCATGGACTGCCATAGCCGCCGGTGACGGCCCAGGCCAGGGGTCGAGGGTTCCTGTCCCCTTATGAGGGATCGTTTCACCCGTACGGATTAAATGTGCTCAAGGGGGAGGAAGGGGCCGGGCCCGGGCACCTACGGTCGCACGGGTGATGAGCAGCAGTCCGGAGACCTCCACGCACACCACCGGCGCACACCGGGCGCACGGAGCCGCGCGCAAGCGGGCGGCCGTGCCCCGTGGCGCGACCCCCCACACCCTGGTCCGGCGTCCCCCCGCGCGTTACGAGCCCTACCTGGACGGCCTGTTCACCTACTGCCTGTCCGTCCTGTGCGACCACGACGCGGCCACCGCCGCCCTGGGGGACGCCCTGGCGCTCGCCGAGCGGCGCGGCCCGCGCGGACCGGAGGCGGCCGGCGACCGCAGGGCCTGGCTCTACGCGCTCGCCCGCTGGTCCTGTCTGCGCAAGCTCACCGAAGCCCGGCGCAAGCGCCAGGCCGCGCACGCCTCCGGGCGGCAGGCGCTTCGCAGGGGCGGCCTCCAAGGACCCGCGGGCGGACCCCGTGACGGGGCCGTCCTCGACGCGGCGCACAAGGCCGCCGCCGACCGGCGCGCGGCCGAGGCGGTGAGTGCCGCTCCGGTGTCCGAGGAGGTCCAGGACCACCGCCGTCGCGAACTCTCCCTGCTGGCCTGGCCGGAGGCCGCCGGGACCACCCCCGAACAGCGCGAGGCGCTCGAACTCGCGGTGCGCCACCAGCTCGCCGCCCGCGAGGTCGCCGCCGTCCTCGGCATGGACCTGGTCGTGGCGCGCGAACTGCTCGCCTCCGCCGCCTGCGAGGTCGAACGCACCCGGGCGGCCCTGGCCGTCGTGGAGACCGGCGCCTGCCCGAGCGTCGCCCGGCTCACCGGAGACAGCCGGCTGGTGCTGAGCACCACCCTGCGCGGCGAGCTCGTCCGGCACGTCGACGACTGCCCGCGCTGCCGCCGCACCGCCGAACGCGCCGCCCCCGGCGCCTGGCCCGGCACGAGCGTCACGCCCGCGGCGCTTCCCGTGCTCCAGGCCCCGCACGCGGCCCTGCGCACCGCGATGGCGCACGCCCCCCGCGCGCGGAGCAGCGCCCCGCGCTTCGACCGGCGCGGCTTTCCGATGGACCCCAAGGACCACGCCGCCCGAAGAGACCGCCTCCGCGCGCGGGCCGTCACGACGACGATCGTCGCCACCGTCGTCGCCGCGCCCGTTCTCGCCCTCTGGGCCGCCTACCGGGGCGCGCCCCTGACCGGTGAGGGCGTGGACGGCCGTCCGGCCAGCACGAGCGAGGCCCAGGACCCCGAGGGTCTGGACGGCGGGCGGGCGGGCGGCTACGAGAACGCCGGGAACGCCAGCGCGGGACCCGGCTCCCGCGTCACCAAGGGCGACTCCTCGGACGTCTCCGTCGAGGTCGTCAGCGCCCGCGGAACGGCTCCCGGACACCTGGCGGTGACGGCCGGAACCAGCGGGGACACGACGCTGGTCACGCTGACCGCGTCCGGCAGCTCCCCCGTCCGCTGGTCCGCGCGCACCGGCGCTGCCTGGCTCTACCTCAGCCGTTCCTCGGGGACGCTCGAACCGGGCGAGTCGATGACGGTCAAGGTGTACGTCGACCACCTCCGCGAGCCGGCGGGCCACTGGACCGCGCGGGTGGCGATCGCCCCGGCGGGCGCGGTGGTCACGATCACCGGGTACGGGAAGGCGGGCTCGTCCGCCCACCCCGGCGGGAAACCGGACCCCACCGCGAGCACCCCGACCCCCTCGGGACCGGGTTCCACCCCGGCCGCGACCCCCAGCCAGGACCCGTCCCCGACCCCGGCGGACCCGACGCCGACGGCCACCGCCACCGAGACGTCCTCCCCGGACCCGGGAACCTCTTCGGCGCCGCCGGGGGAGGGCGGCGACCCGGGAACGGGCACGCCGTAGCGCCCGGACCCGCCGGTCGTACGGCCCGGCGGACACAGCCCACCGGATCCGCGGGATGCCCGGCCCGCCGGATCCGCGGGTCGGTCAGTCCACCGGATCCGCGGGATGCGGTGCCAGCAGCGGAAGCTGCGAGGCCAGCCGCTCCTCGCAGAGCTGGACCAGGCGGTCGTACCCCGCCTCGCCCATCAGCTCGATCAGCTCCGGACGGTACGAGACGTACACCGGGTCGCCGGCGCCGTGTGCCGAGGTCGCCGACGTGCACCACCAGTGCAGGTCGTGGCCGCCCGGTCCCCAGCCACGGCGGTCGTACTCGCCGATGGACACCTGGAGCACCCGGGTGTCGTCGGGCCGGTCGATCCACTCGTACGTGCGACGCACCGGGAGCTGCCAGCAGACGTCCGGCTTGGTCTCCAGCGGCTCGCGCCCCTCCTTGACGGCCAGGATGTGCAGCGAGCAGCCCGCGCCGCCGGCGAAGCCGGGACGGTTCTGGAAGATGCAGGAGCCCTCGTACGGGCGGGTCTGGCGGTCGCCGTCCTCGTCCTTGGACACCCAGCCCGTCTCCGTGCCCACGTCATGGTGCTGCCAGATCTCCGGCGTGAGCCGGGCCACGTGCCCGGCCACCCGCTTCTCGTCGTCCTCGTCGGAGAAGTGGGCGCCCAGCGTGCAGCAGCCGTCGTCGGCGCGGCCCGCCTGGATGCCCTGGCAGCCGCTCCCGAAGATGCAGTTCCACCGCGAGGTCAGCCAGGTCAGATCGCACCGGAAGACCTGCTCGTCATCGGCGGGGTCGGGGAACTCCACCCACGCGCGAGCGAAGTCGAGCCCCTTCTCGTCGCCCTTCTTCACGGGCTTCCTGGACTTGGCGGCCTTCGCTTGCGCGGAGCCCGTGGCCGATTTGTCGGACTTCGCCTTTTTCGTCTTTGGCACGGGTCCAGGGTAAGTCGCTCACGCCCGCTCCGGGGACGCCCCGGCCGCCGCCCGGAGATCACCGTTCGACGTGGGCTTACGCCCCGCCCCTCGTGTTTCGCCGTGTGGGCAGTAGCGTTCCGCACATGAGACTCGGTGTCCTCGACGTGGGATCGAACACGGTGCATCTGCTGGTGGTGGACGCGCACCCCGGCGCCCGGCCGCTGCCCGCCCACTCGCACAAGGCGGATTTGCGGCTTGCCCAACTGCTCGACGAGAGCGGGGCGATCGGCCCCGAAGGTGTCGACAAGCTGATCGAGACGGTCCAGGACGCCCTGGAGGCCGCCGAGGACAAGGGCGTCGAGGCTCTGCTGCCCTTCGCGACGTCGGCCGTGCGCGAGGCCAGCAACGCCGACGAGGTTCTCGCCCGGGTGCAGGCCGAGACCGATGTCGAGCTCCAGGTCCTCACCGGCGCCGAGGAGGCGCGGCTCACCTTCCTGGCGGCCCGCCGCTGGTTCGGCTGGTCCGCGGGCAAGCTGCTCGGTCTCGACATCGGCGGCGGCTCCCTGGAGATCGCGTACGGCATGGACGAGGAGCCGGACGCGGCGGTGTCGCTGCCGCTCGGTGCCGGCCGGCTGACCGCGGGCTGGCTGCCCACCGACCCGGCGGACCCGGCGGCCGTGCGGGCGCTGCGCCGGCATGTGCGGGCCCAGATCGCCCGGACGGTCGGGGAGTTCAGCCGCTTCGGAGCCCCGGACCACGTGGTCGCCACCTCCAAGACGTTCAAGCAGCTCGCCCGCATCGCCGGTGCCGCCCGCTCCACCGACGGCCTGTACGTCCAGCGCGAGCTCAAGCGCCGCTCGCTGGAGGACTGGGTCCCCCGCCTCGCGTCCATGACGGCCGACGAACGGGCCGAGCTGCCGGGCGTCTCTCCGGGCCGCTCCGGCCAGCTCCTCGCCGGCGCCCTGGTCGCCGAGGCCGCCATGGACCTCTTCGGCGTCGAAACCCTGGAGATCTGCCCCTGGGCCCTGCGCGAGGGCGTCATCCTGCGCCGCCTGGACCAGATGGCCTCGGAGTGACAAGGAGGGCCGCGCCCGCCCGGCGCCGTGGAACGCCCTGAGGGCCAGGCGCCCTGAAGGGGCGCGGGGAACGGCGCGCCCAGCCCGGCACGAGGGGCGGCCGCCGACGGCCCCGCCCCCACGGCGATGGGGCGCCCAAGCGCGGTGCCGTGGAACGCCCTGAGGGCCAGTCGCCCTGAAGGGGCGCGGGGAACGGCGCGCCCAGCCCCCCCCCCGCAAGGGGAGCCCGCCCACCGGCACAGACCCCGACGGCGACGAGGCACCCCCCAGAACGCCCGGCAAGGGCCGTGGCATCGATCACAAGCACGCCCCGCCCAGAGCCCCCACCCCCACCCGCCGGGAGCCGAACCCCACCCCCGGCCGGAGGCCGCAGCGTCCCAGGCCGGCAGGGACGTACGCCCCCGGGCGGCAGGCCCGGGAAAGCCCCACCGGGGCCGAACAGGTGCCCCTCGGCCAAGCCCGCCACCCCCGCCCAACCGCCGGAGGCACCCCGTACGCTGTCCCTCGTGGCAGAACCAGTCGTGCGGATCCCGGATGCGAAGGTCGCGCTGTCCACGGCGTCCGTGTACCCGGAGTCGACGGCGACGGCCTTCGAGATCGCCGCGCGCCTCGGCTACGACGGCGTCGAGGTCATGGTGTGGACCGACCCCGTCAGTCAGGACATCGACGCGCTGCGCCGCCTCAGCGACTACCACCGGATGCCGATCCTCGCCGTCCACGCACCCTGTCTGCTGATCACCCAGCGCGTCTGGTCCACCGACCCGTGGACCAAGCTCCAGCGCGCGAAGGCGGCCGCCGAGAAGCTCGGCGCGAGCACCGTCGTGGTCCACCCCCCGTTCCGCTGGCAGCGTCAGTACTCCCGTGACTTCGTCACCGGAATCTGGCGCATGGCCGACGAGACGGACGTGCGATTCGCCGTCGAGAACATGTACCCGTGGCGCTACCGCGACCGCGAGATGCTCGCGTACGCCCCCGACTGGGACGTGACGAAGGACGACTACCGGCACTTCACGATCGACCTCAGCCACACGGCGACCGCCCGCACCGACGCCCTCCAGATGATCGACCGGATGGGCGACCGCCTCGGACACGTCCACCTCGCCGACGGCAACGGGTCCAACAAGGACGAGCACCTGGTCCCCGGCCGCGGCACGCAGCCCTGCGCCGAACTCCTGGACCGCCTCGCGCTCTCCGGCTTCGACGGCCATGTGGTCATCGAGGTCAACACCCGCCGCGCGATGTCCAGCGCCGAACGCGAGGCCGACCTCGCCGAGGCCCTCGCCTTCACCCGGCTCCACCTCGCCTCGGCCGTGAAGGTGCCCCGCGGATGACGGACGCCGCCCCGCGCCGCGGCCGGGGACGCCCCACCCGTACACAGACCGAGGCGGGCCCCGCCACCCGTGACCGCATCCTGGAGGCGGCCCGCGAGGAGTTCTCCGAGCGCGGGTACGAGAAGACGTCGATCCGCGGCATCGCCAGGTCCGCCGGCGTGGACTCGGCCCTCGTGCACCACTACTTCGGCACCAAGGAACAGGTCTTCGAGGCGGCCGTCGAGGGAGCCATGGCCCCCGCGCTCGGCGCCCCCGACATGATCGTCGAGGGCCCTCTCGACGGCGTCGGGGAACGCCTGACCCGCTTCTTCCTCGGTGTCTGGGAGAACCCCACGAGCCGCACCCCGCTGCTGGCGATCGTCCGCTCGGCGGTGAACAACGACACCGCGGCCGCCGTCTTCCGCCGCCTCGTCGCAGCCCAGCTGCTGCGCCGCGTCGCGGCCCGGCTCGACGTCCCGGACGCGGAGCTGCGCGTGGAGCTGGCGGCGGCCCAGCTGGTCGGGGTCGCCATGCTCCGCCATGTGATCAAGGTGGAGCCGCTGGCCTCGGTGGACCTGGAGCGCATCGTGGACAGAGTGGCGCCCGTGGTGCAGGGACACCTGACGAACCCATGAGCGAGCGGAACCGCCGACGAGGCGGCTCCACCCCGTCGGTACGTCGCTGACGTGCTGGTACGCCATGCGAAGGTGGCCGCTGTTCGAGACGTACGTTCCGGGATACGGACGGCCTGTCCGGATCCTGGAGCACCGGCGTACGCTCGACTTCAGTCATAACCCTCCTCATGCCTCCCCGAAGGAGCGAGCGACGATGCCCGAGCTGAGGTCCCGCACAGTCACCCACGGCCGCAACATGGCGGGCGCACGCGCCCTTATGCGCGCCTCCGGTGTACCCGGCGCGGACATCGGACGGAAGCCGATCATCGCGGTCGCCAACTCCTTCACGGAGTTCGTGCCGGGGCACACCCACCTCCAGCCCGTCGGCCGGATCGTCAGCGAGGCCATCACGGCCGCCGGCGGCATCGCCCGCGAGTTCAACACGATCGCCGTCGACGACGGCATCGCGATGGGCCACGGCGGCATGCTGTACTCGCTGCCCTCCCGCGACCTGATCGCCGACTCGGTGGAGTACATGGTCGAGGCGCACTGCGCCGACGCCCTGATCTGCATCTCGAACTGCGACAAGATCACGCCCGGCATGCTCATGGCCGCCCTGCGCCTGAACATCCCGACGGTCTTCGTCTCCGGCGGTCCCATGGAGTCCGGCCGCGCCACCCTGGTCGACGGCACGGTCCGCACCCTCGACCTGGTCGACGCGATCTCCGACGCCGTGAACGACAAGATCTCGGACGAGGACATCCTCCGTATCGAGGAGAACGCCTGTCCGACCTGCGGCTCCTGTTCCGGCATGTTCACCGCCAACTCGATGAACTGCCTGACCGAGGCCATCGGCCTGAGCCTGCCCGGCAACGGCTCGGTCCTCGCCACCCACACCGCCCGCAAGGGCCTGTACGAGGACGCGGCCCGCACGGTCGTCGACATCACGCGCCGCTACTACGACCAGGACGACGAGTCGGTCCTGCCGCGCAACATCGCCACCCACGCGGCCTTCGAGAACGCCATGGCCCTCGACATCGCCATGGGCGGCTCCACCAACACGATCCTGCACCTGCTGGCCGCCGCCCAGGAGGCGGGCGTCCCCTTCGGCCTGGACGAGATCAACGAGGTCTCGCGCCGGGTGCCGTGCCTCGCCAAGGTCGCCCCGAACGTCGCCAAGGACCGCACGTACTACATGGAGGACGTGCACCGCGCCGGCGGCATCCCCGCCCTCCTCGGCGAACTGCACCGCGCGGGCCTGCTCAACGAGGACGTCCACTCCGTCCACAGCCCGTCCCTGTCCGACTGGCTGAAGACCTGGGACGTGCGCGCCGGCTCCCCGTCCCCCGAGGCGGTCGAGCTCTGGTACGCCGCCCCCGGCGGCGTCCGCTCCTCCGAGGCCTTCTCGCAGTCCGAGCGCTGGGCGGCCCTCGACGAGGACGCCGAGGGCGGCTGCATCCGCTCCGCCGAGCACGCCTACTCCCAGGACGGCGGCCTCGCGGTCCTCAAGGGCAACCTCGCCGTCGACGGCTGCGTCGTGAAGACGGCCGGCGTCGACGAGTCCATCTGGACCTTCGAGGGTCCCGCGGTCGTCTGCGAGTCCCAGGACGAGGCCGTCGACAAGATCCTCAAGAAGGAGATCACGCACGGCGACGTCGTGGTCATCCGCTACGAGGGTCCCAAGGGTGGCCCCGGTATGCAGGAGATGCTCTACCCGACCTCGTTCCTCAAGGGCCGCGGCCTCGGCAAGACCTGCGCACTGATCACCGACGGCCGCTTCTCCGGCGGGACTTCGGGCCTGTCGATCGGTCACGCGTCCCCGGAGGCGGCGTCCGGCGGCACCATCGCGCTCGTCCGCGACGGCGACCGCATCCGCATCGACATCCCGAACCGCTCGATCGAACTGCTCGTGTCCGACGAGGAGTTGGCCACCCGCCGCGACGCCCTGAACGGCGTCTACGCCCCCGCGAACCGCGAGCGCAAGGTCTCGGCCGCCCTGCGCGCGTACGCCGCGATGGCGACGAGCGCGGACAAGGGCGCGGTGCGCGACGTCTCGAAGCTGGGCTGACCTCGACGGAGGCCGGGCCGGCTCCGAAGCCGGGCCGGCTTGCGACGAGCCGGGCCGTTTTCGAGCCGGGCAGGGCTTCGAAGCCCTGCCTCGGCAGCCCGTGACCGGCAGCCCGTGACCGGCAGCCCGTGACCGGCAGCCCGTGACCGGCAGCCCGTGACCGGCAGCCCGTGACCGGCAGCCCGTGACCGGCAGCCCGTG
>NZ_JBIAQM010000006.1:0-10595 GCF_042888945.1 Streptomyces sp. NPDC002698 | reverse complement strand
GCAGCGTGTGAAGGGGCCGTCCCCGCCGGGGCGGCCCCTTCACCCTGTCACCACCCCGAGGGATCCCGCCCGTCGACCGCGAAGAGGGAGCCGTCGGGAGAGGTGGCGTAGATGCGGGTGCCGGCGGCGAGGGGTGCCGGGAGCGCGCCGACGAGTGAGCCCCGCCGGTCGCCGAGGCGGGCCCGGGTCTGTCCGAGCAGGACGCCCTTGTCGGTGTCGACCGCGATCAGGCGCCCGTCCACCGCGCTCAGGTAGAGACGGTGGCCGGACACGACCGGCGCCGACGCCTTGGTGACGGACGTCTCCACCCGCCACAGCTCCTTCGACGTACGGGTGTCCACGGCGACCAGCGAACCCTCGCTCCCCAGCAGGTAGGCCGTGTCCCCCCGGAGCACCGTCTGCGCCTGCGCCTGAGGGACGCGCAGCGCGGTGCGGTGGAGCGTGCGGGCCGCCACGTCGTAGCGCAGGACGTCGTCGGTGTACAGGTCGACCGTGGCGGAGGTGAACCACGCGGTCCCGTCACGGGCGGCCACCAGGTCCATCCTCCCCTCGACGCGGCGCTGCCACTTCACGGCGCCGGTCGCCGGATCCACCGCGGTCACCCGCGTCCCCGTCCCGGCGGGCGGCGCCACCGCGTAGGCCAACCCGTCGCCGTACGTGCGGAACTGAGGCCCAGTCAGCCCCGGGATCGTGTGCCGCCACTTCTGCTTGCCGGTGGCGGCGTCCAAGGCGGTGACCCGTGAGTCGGAGCCGCTGAGCAGGACGACGCCGGCGACGTGGGCGACGCCGCCCGAGTAGCGCGAGACGTCACGGCTCCAGCGCGTCGCGCCGGTGGCGGGATCCAGCGCGGTCAGGTGCCGTCCGTTGTCGCTGCCGACCAGCAGGAGTCCCCCGGACAGGACCGGAGCCGGGGTGGCGTAGGCACTCGCGTCCCCCGGATCGCTCCGGGACCACAGCACCTTGCCGTCGTCCGGATCGACGGCGGCGGCCAGGACACCGGGCCGGACACAGAGCAGCGTCCTTCGCGCGTACGTGCACTGCGGCTGCCCGTCCGCTCCGGCGCCGGAGGCGCTCAGGTCGAGTTCCCACGGCCGGAAGGTGCTCTTGGCGGCGGACGCGGCCGACCGTGCCGGTGCGGGGTCGGCCGGGTCCCCGCGCAGACCGGGGACGGCGAACACGCCGGCGGCCGCCGCGGCGGCGGCGACGGCCACGGCAGCCGCCGGCAGCCGCCAGCGCCGCCGGGACCGTCGCCGCCCGGCCATGTGGGTCGGATCCTCGGAACTCTCCGGACGTCCGGGCGCAGCCGGCCGGACCGGGAAGGCCGGCTGCGCCGACTCCCCGTTGCCGAGGCGCTGTTCGGGGATGAAAGCCCGGGTGTCGTACGACGCCGAGACCGAACGCAGTGCCGTCATGAGCTCGTCCGGGGTGGGCCGGTCCTCCGGCTCCTTGGCGAGACAGCGTCCGACCAGCTCGGCCAGTTCGTCGGGCACGCCCGTCAGGTCGGGCTCGTCGTGGACCACTTGATACGCGACCAGATACGGACTGTCCGAATCGAAGGGGCCGCTCCCGGTGGCGGCGTGCACGATCAGCGAACCGAGCGCGAACACATCGGCGGCCGGGCCCACGTGCCGTGGCTTGCGGAACTGTTCCGGCGCCATGAACGGCGGAGTGCCGATCAACTTGCCGGTCTCCGTCCGCAGTTCACTGTCCGAGGGGCGGGAGATGCCGAAGTCGATGACTTTCGGACCGTCGTCCGCCAGCAGGACGTTGCTGGGCTTGAGGTCACGGTGGACGACGCCTGCCCGGTGGATGTCCCGCAGCGCCTCGGCGAGTCCGGCCATCAGATGGCGCAGCCGGGCGGTGGACATCGCGCCGTTCCGCTTCACGTGCTCGGCGAGCGTCGGCCCGGGGATGAACAGCGTTGCCATCCAAGGGCGTTCGGCCTCGGGATCGGCGTCCACCACGGGCGCCGTGAAGGCACCGCTGACCCGGCGCGCGGCCGCGATCTCCTGACGGAACCGCCCCCGGAACTCGGGGTCTTGAGAGAACTCGGCGTGTACGACCTTGACGGCCAGCCGCAACCCGGAGGCGGAGCGCGCCAGATGCACGATTCCCATGCCACCGGAGCCGAGTCTGGACTCCAGCAGGTACTGGCCGGCATAGCGCGGTTGTTCCGCTTCCGATTCCGTACCGGTGCTGCGCTGTGGCGGCATCACTCACCCCCGTGGGTTCGACCGCGTGCGCGACGCGCAGAGCCTAGTCGATTCTTCGTGCGAAACCCCGGCGGCTTGCTAGCCTCGGCGCGCGTCCTGCATTTGGCGTGAATCAATCAATGGGGGAGATCGAAATGGCCACGGAAGACATCGCTTTCACGGATTCGGCGGAAGCGGCGGGAGCCGAGACGCTGACCGCCCAGGCGCTCCGCACGTACCCGCTCGCACCGGGTCACAACGTCAACGTCAGAAGCGGCCCCGGCACCCACTTCAGCATCGTGCGCACCCTCGCGGCGGGGTCGCGCGTCCCGATCTACTGCCAGTGCCCCGGAGAGTCGGTCAGCGGCCCCTACGGCACGAGCCAGATCTGGGACAACATCTCGAACGGCCAGTTCGTGTCGGACGCGTACGTCCAGACCGGCACCGACGGCTACGTAGCCGCGAAGTGTTCCTGACCGACACCTCCGCCCAAGGGCACTCCGCGGCGGCGGCCGGAATCCGGACCGGGGCGATAATCGTCGGGTGAGCGACGAGACCAGCACCGGAACCGGCACCCCCGCGGGACCCCAGCCCGAGCCCCTGCGCTTCTTCGGGACGACCTGGGTGGAGCACGACGGCGGCTACACCGGCCGTCGGATCGGCGTGGCCGTCGGCTCGCTCGCCGCCGCCGTGGCCGCCTGCTTCGTGCTCCGTTTCGCCTACCAGGGCCTGGCCGTCGCGGACGTGGGAACGCCCGTGACCGTGATGGTCGTGGTGATGTTCGCGGTGTGCAGCGCGCTCGCGTTCCGCCACACCTCGGACTCCTTCTCCAAGCGTCCCGACCCCGACCGCCAGGCGTCCCTGCGCGGTCTGCTCGCCATCGGTTTCGTCGGCTCCCTCCTCGCCTACTGCTTCCGCTCGCTCACCGAGGCCCCGGGCGAGAAGCTCCACCGCGAGGAGTACGAGGCGGCGAGGGAGCAGTACACCCGCCGCACCACGCGCCGCGCGGGCAACCCCGCGAAGAAGCGCCGCCGCGCCTGACCGGCCTCTGACCGCACCCGAGCCACCACGCACCCGCGGCCGGGACCGGCACCGCGAACCCGAGGCGCGGCAGGAAACCCTCTGTCCCGGTCCCGCACGCACCCGCGATCATGAACCCATGACGCCTTCCTCGTCGCCCTCCCCCTCCACTCCTCCCGGAGCCCCCCGACACTCCACGCGCGCCCACTCCTTCAACGCCGCCGCGGCGCAGTACGCGGCCAACCGCCCCTCGTACCCACCCGCCCTCTTCGACGCCGTCGAAGACCTCGCGGGCCGGTCGCTGAGCGGTGCCGAGGTGGCGGACGTGGGAGCGGGCACCGGCATCTCGACCGGCCTCCTGCACGGCCGCGGCGCGGACGTCCTCGCCGTGGAACCCGGCCCCGGCATGGTCGACGAGTTCCGCCGCGTCCACCCCGGCATCCCGATCGTGCGGGGCAGCGGCGATGCCCTGCCCCTGGCCTCCTCCTCCATGGACCTCCTCACCTACGCCCAGTCCTGGCACTGGACCGAGCCGAGCCGCTCGGTGCCGGAGGCGTTGCGCGTGCTGCGTCCCGGCGGGGCGCTGGCCCTGTGGTGGAACACCGAGGCGCTCGACGTCCCGTGGATCGCGGCGGCGGCCCGGCGCGCCGAACGCTTCCTCGGCCTGGACGAGAAGGACCGGAAGGCCGAGAAGAGCCCCAGCTCCGTCACCCCCGCCCACTCCCTGGCCGCCGACCCCACCGGCACCCTCTCCTTCGCCCACCGCCGGGTCCGCTGGAGCAGGCGCGTCCCGGTGGACACCCGCCTCGCCAACATCGGCAGCCACTCGCAGTTCCTGGTCCTCGGCGAGGAGGCCACGGGGGCGTTCTTCGCCGAGGAGCGGAGTCACCTCCTCCAGGCTTTCCCGGAAGGATTCGTGGAGGAGACCTACGTCGTGGAGCTGCTGGTGGCGATCCGTTCGTGATCCCGCCGGGCGGCCCAGGTGTCGAGGGCCGCCGCGCACGCGTGGTCCACATGCCGCAGTCCGCCCAGCTCCAGCCGTACGACACGGTCGTGAGGCAGGGCCTCCAAGGCGTCCAGCAGCTTCGGCAGCCTCAGGAAGGTGGCGTTGCCGACCACCCGGACGACCATGCCCGCGGCGCCCCGGTCCTCGGTCTCCACGTGCACATGGCTGATGTCCCAGGCGGTCTTGGCCACGGCGAGCGCGAGCCCGACCAGCACTCCCTCGAACAGGTTCCCGACCACGATGGCCACCGCGGTCACCGCCAGGACGAGGACCTCACCGCGATGCCCGCGCCACAGCGTCTGTAGCTCCCGCACCGGCACGAGCTTGCACCCCGCGTGCACCAGCAGCCCCGCCAGCGCCGCCACCGGAATCAGGCCGAGCACCGCGGGCACCACGGCCGTGAAGAGCAGCAGCCACACCCCGTGCAGCACCCGCGACACCTTGGTCTGCGCCCCCGCCTGCACGTTGGCCGCGCTCCGCACGATCACGGCGGTCATGGGCAGCGCCCCGAGCATGCCGCACACGGTGTTCCCGGCGCCCTGCGCGATGAGCTCCCGGTCGTAGTCGGTCCGCGGGCCCCGGTGCAGCCGGTCCACCGCCGCCGCGCTGAACAACGACTCCGCCGACGCGATCAGCGCGAACGCCAGTACGGTCCCGATCACGCCCACGTCCGTGAGCCGGCCCAGGTCCGCGACGGCCGGCGGCCGTACGGCATCGAACAGCCCCTGGACCTCGACCCGTCGCACCGCGAGGTCGAAGGCCCCGGTCACGGCCGAGGCGAGCGCCACCGCCAGCAGCGGGGCCGGGACCAGCCGGGCCCCCCGCCGCCACCGCGGCCACAGCAGGAGTACGGCCACGGTGGCGGCGCCGATCGCCAGCGCCACGGGATCGGCGGCACCGGCCAGTGAGACGATCCCGGCGATCTTCCCGAGCCCGCCGGAGGGCGCGGCCGCGTCGCCCATCGCGTACACCTGGCCGGCGATCAGCACGAGCCCGATCCCGGCGAGCATCCCCTGCACGACGGCCACGGACACGGCCCGGAACCACCGCCCGAGCCGGAGGACCCCGAGCCCGAGCTGTACGAGGCCGGCGCCGAGCACCAGCACGCCGAGCGCCTTGACCCCGTACGCCTGCACGGCTTCGTACACCAGCACGGTCAGCCCGGCCGCCGGCCCGCTCACCTGGAGACTGCTTCCGGGCAGTGTCCCGGCGACCAGCCCACCGACGATTCCGGTCACCAGTCCCAGCTCGGCCGGCACACCGGACGCTATGGCGACCCCGACACACAGGGGCAGCGCCACCAGAAAGACGACGAGGGACGCGAACAGATCGGCTTTGCGCATCACGACAGCACCTCCGGTCGACAGCGGGAGATGCGTGGGTGCCGTGCCGGGGGAGGGCACGACGGACCTGGCGACTCGGCGCGGAGCCGTTTCGCGCAGTGAAATCCATTGTCAGGTAAGCCCGTTGATCGCACAGCCCCTCCGGGCCGCTGTCACGCGAACGCGGGAGCGCATGGCTCGGCGACGCAGCGGACGATCCCGTTCCGTTCGCGCCGACGCGCGCCTGCGCCGCCCGGCGCTCCGGCCGTTCGGCCGGTACCGCCCAGCCCTTGACCGGCGCACCCGGCGGGAGCAATATTCATCACGTGATGATTATTCGTTCACGCCCGCCCGATCCCACAGGAACGCCCGTGTCCCTCTCCCCGCCCGCCGTCCGCGCCGAAGGCCTCACGGTCGTCCGCGGCACCCGCACCGTTCTGCACGGACTCGACTTCACCGTCCCGCGCGGCCAGATCACCGGCCTGCTCGGCCCCTCCGGCTGCGGAAAATCCACCCTGATGCGCGCGATCGTCGGCACCCAGGCCAAGGTCGGCGGCACCCTCGAAGTCCTCGGCCGTCCCGCCGGCGACGCCGCACTGCGCTCCCGCATCGGTTACGTCACCCAGGCGCCCTCCGTCTACGACGACCTGACCGTCCGCCAGAACCTCGGCTACTTCGCCGCGATCCTCGACCCCGGCCGGGCCGCCGCCGAACGCCGGCACGCGGACGTCACCCGGGTCATCGCCGACGTCGACCTCGCCTCGCACGCCGACTCCCTCGCCGGGAACCTCTCGGGCGGCCAGCGCAGCCGCGTCTCGCTCGCCGTCGCCCTCCTCGGAGCCCCGGAACTCCTGGTCCTCGACGAACCGACCGTCGGCCTCGACCCCGTCCTGCGCCGCGACCTGTGGAACCTCTTCCACTCCATCGCCGAACAGCGCGGTACGACCCTCCTGATCTCCTCCCACGTCATGGACGAGGCCGAGCGCTGCCACCGGCTCCTCCTGATGCGCGAGGGCGGGATCCTCGCCGACGACACCCCCGAAGCCCTCCGCGAACGGACCGGCTCGGACACCGTCGAAGCCGCGTTCCTGCACCTCGTGGACGAGGCGGTCGCGGCCGCGCACCTGCCCGCGCCGACCCAGGCCGCGAAGGCCACGGCCACCGGCCCCGACTCCCGCGAGGAGACCGCCCGATGAGTTCCACCGCGGCCACGAGCCCCACTCCGCCCACCGCGCCCGAAGGCCCGGACGCCTCGGGGCGACCCGCACCCGCGTCCCGCCCGAGCCCGCTCAACCTCTCCCGTACGACGGCCACCGCGGCCCGCGCCCTGCGCCAGCTCCGGCACGACCCGCGCACCATCGCGCTGATGGTCCTCGTCCCCTGCGTGATGCTGGTCCTGCTCCGCTACGTCTTCGACGGCAGCGCGCACACCTTCGACTCCATCGGCGCGTCCCTCCTCGGGATCTTCCCGCTGATCACGATGTTCCTGGTGACCTCGATCGCGACCCTGCGCGAGCGCACCTCCGGCACCCTCGAACGCCTCCTCGCCATGCCCCTGGGCAAAGGCGACCTGATCGCCGGCTACGCCCTCGCCTTCGGCGCGATCGCCATCGTCCAGTCGGCCCTGGCCACCGGACTCGCGGTCTGGCTCCTCGGCCTGGACGTCACGGGCTCCCCCTGGCTCCTCCTGCTGGTCGCCCTCCTCGACGCCCTCCTCGGAACGGCCCTCGGCCTCTTCGTCTCGGCGTTCGCCGCCTCCGAGTTCCAGGCCGTCCAGTTCATGCCGGCGGTGATCTTCCCGCAGCTCCTCCTCTGCGGCCTGTTCACCCCGCGCTCGAACATGCACCCCGTCCTGGAGGCCGTCTCCGACGTCCTCCCGATGTCGTACGCCGTCGACGCCATGAACGAGGTCCTCCACCACACCGACATGACCGCGACCTTCGTACGCGACGCGCTGATCGTCGCCGGGACCGCGCTGCTGGTGCTGGGCCTCGGAGCGGCGACCCTGCGCCGTAGGACGCCGTAGGACGCCGTACGGACCCGCGACCGGACGGATGGGCGACCGGACAGGCGGACGGACGGGTGGGATGTCCGGTGGGCGGGCGGCACGGGGTCCGTCCGCCCACCGGACATCCCGCCCGCCCCCATGACCCCGGTGGGAGGATGAACGTGGACGACTCAACCCCCGGAGGGCACCCGCAACCATGCCTCAGAAAGTCGCAGTCCTCGGCACCGGCAAGATCGGTGAAGCCCTGCTCAGCGGAATGATCCGAGCCGGCTGGGCCCCCACCGATCTCCTGGTCACCGCCCGCCGCCCGGAGCGGGCCAGGGAACTCCAGGAACGCCACGGCGTCACCCCGGTCAGCAACGCGGAGGCGGCGAAGACCGCCGACACCCTGATCCTCACGGTCAAGCCCCAGGACATGGGCGCCCTCCTCGACGAACTCGCCCCGCACATCCCCGCCGACCGCCTGATCATCAGCGGCGCGGCGGGTATCCCGACCTCCTTCTTCGAGGAGCGCCTGGCACCCGGCACCCCCGTCGTCCGTGTCATGACGAACACCCCCGCTCTCGTGGACGAGGCCATGTCCGTCATCTCCGCCGGCAGCCACGCCACCGCCGAGCACGTGGCGTACGCCGAGGAGGTCTTCGGCGCCGTCGGCAAGACGCTGCTCGTCCCCGAGTCGCAGCAGGACGCCTGCACCGCCCTCTCCGGCTCGGGACCGGCGTACTTCTTCTACCTGGTCGAGGCCATGACGGACGCGGGCATCCTGCTCGGTCTGCCCCGCGACAAGGCGCACGACCTGATCGTCCAGTCCGCGATCGGCGCCGCCGTGATGCTCCGCGACAGCGGCGAGCACCCCGTGAAGCTCCGCGAGAACGTCACGTCTCCCGCGGGCACCACGATCAACGCGATCCGCGAACTCGAGAACCACGGCGTACGCGCCGCACTCATCGCGGCCCTGGAAGCGGCCCGCGACCGCAGCCGCGAACTCGCTTCCGGCAACAGCTGACACCCGCCCTGGCCGGCCCTCGGCCTCGGATCCCGGACTCGGCGGTCGCCGAGCCCTTGAGCCCGAGGCCCGGGCGCCAGGTCACCCGGTCACCCGGCCGAGTCACCCGGCCGGGGGCGGGAGCAACCCGATGGCCTCGTACGCCGAGTCCACCGTCGGCCGCGCCGTCTCCCTGGCCCGCCGCGCACCGTCCCGCAAGACCCCCTCCACGTAGGCGGGATCCGTGCACAGCTCCTTGTGCCTCTCCTGCACCGGCTTGAGCAGCTCGACCACGGCGTCGGCGGTGTCCTTCTTCAGAGCCCCGTACGAGGCGTACCCACCGCTCAGGGTTTCGGGGTCGCCGCCCTCGCACGCCGCGAGGATCTCCAGCAGATTCGAGACCCCGGGCCGCGTCTCCGGGTCGTACGCGACGTCCTGCCCGCTGTCCGTCACCGCGCGCATGATCTTCTTCCGTACGGCTTCCGGCTCATCGAGCAGATAGACGACGCCCGGTCCGACATCGTCGCTCTTGCCCATCTTCGACGTCGGCTCCTGCAGATTCATGACCCGTGCCGCGACCTCCGGCCGGGTCGCCCGGGGCACCACGAACGTGTGCCCGTACCGCTGGTTGAACCGCACGGCCAGATCCCGGGTCAGTTCGACATGCTGCGCCTGGTCGTCCCCGACCGGCACCTCGTCGCTCCCGTACGCCAGGATGTCGGCCGCCATCAGCACGGGATACGTCAGCAGGGACAGCCGCACGCTCCCCCCGCGCTTCCGCTCCAGCGCGGCCTTCTCCTTGTACTGGATCATCCGCCGCATCTCGCCGTCGGTCGCGACGCACTCCAGCAGATACGACAGCCGCGCGTGCTCGTCCACATGACTCTGTACGAACACGGTGCACAGCTCGGGATCGAGTCCCGAGGCCAGCAACAAGGTCGCCGCCTGCCTGCTGAGCCTGCGGACCCGCCCCGGATCGTGGTCCACGGTCAGCGCGTGCAGATCGACGATGCAGAACAGGGCCTCGGCCCGGTGCTGGTCGACCTCGGCCCAGCGGCGTACGGCGCCCAGATAGTTCCCCAGCGTCAGATGCCCGGTCGGCTTGACCCCACTGAAGATCCGCGTCATCTCTCAACCTCCTGGTCGAGGCCGCCGCGTTCGCCGGCCGGCTCCCCAGGTGGGGCAACAAAAAACGGCCGCCGAGGCGGCGGCCGTTGGGTACATACGTGTGTACGGCCGCCGTCAGGCGGCCCACCACTGCTGGGTGCACGTACGCGTAGTCATGGACGGCAGCGTACGCCTCGACCGGCCCCTCCGGACCGCAGTTGACACGACCCGGGCCCGTCCGTAGTGTTCTCCGAGTTGTCCGACGTGAGCGTCGACTCCGGTCGGTCCCCGGACAGCCATTCCGCACCATCATTCAACGATCGACGACTCGTCGTCGGCTCGTTTTCATGCATGTTTGCGAAATGAGGATTCCGCGTTCGAAAGGGCGCCACCCCGATTAGCTCGGGAGCCAGGAATCCGCTAATGTCTCACTCGTCGGAACGGCCCAACGGCCGCGAGGACAAACCCCGCTGACTGGGGGTCAGGCCCGAAAGGTTCTGATAGAGTCGGAGCCGCCGGAAAGGGAAACGCGAGAGCGGATTACCTGGAAAGCACCGAGGAAATCGGATACGGAAACGGTCTGATAGAGTCGGAAACGCAAGACCGAAGGGAAGCGCCCGGAGGAAAGCCCGAGAGGGTGAGTACAAAGGAAGCGTCCGTTCCTTGAGAACTCAACAGCGTGCCAAAAATCAACGCCAGATTTGTTGATACCCCGTCTCCGGCCGTTCGGCCGGGACGAGGTTCCTTTGAAAAAGTCCTGCCGGGCATTGTTCCGGCAGGCGCATCAGCGAGGACGCTGTGAACCGGGGGATTATTCCTCCCCTTGGTTCCGCTCTCGTGGTGTCGTCCCGATTACGGGAAAACATTCACGGAGAGTTTGATCCTGGCTCAGGACGAACGCTGGCGGCGTGCTTAACACATGCAAGTCGAACGATGAAGCCCTTCGGGGTGGATT